>CAYWAH010000014.1:0-18509 GCA_964456505.1 uncultured Clostridium sp.
GCAGCTGGAGAAGTTGCTGAAACAGCAGCAAAAGCAGCTATGGAACATGGATTAAAGACTGTTGAAGTTTATGTTAAAGGACCAGGTGCAGGAAGAGAATCAGCAATTAGAGCATTACAAACAGCAGGTCTTGAAATCACATCTATTCTAGATGTTACACCTATACCACATAACGGATGCAGACCACCAAAAAGAAGAAGAGTATAAAAAATATATATAAACATAAAGGAAATGGAGGAATAATAAAAAATGTCTAGATATAAAGACGAGATGTGCCGTATCTGCCGTAGAGAAGGACAAAAGTTGTTCTTAAAAGGCGAAAGATGCTACTCTGACAAATGCAGTATAAATAGAAGAAATTATGCACCAGGACAAAGTGGTCAAAAAAGAGCAAAACTTTCTGAATATGGTACACAATTAAGAGAAAAACAAAAAACAAAATCTTTCTATGGCGTTGGAGAAAAACAATTTAGAAAGTATTTTGAAATGGCAGCAAATTCTAAAGAAAAAACAGGTGATGAATTATTAACATTACTAGAAAGCAGATTAGATAATGTTATTTATAGATTAGGATTTGCTTCATCAAGAACAGAAGCTAGAATGCTAGTTACACACGCATGCTTCGATGTAAATGGTAAAAAGGTTAATATCCCATCTTATTTAGTAAAAGAGGGAGATGTTATTACAGTTAGAGAAATCAAGAAAGATAACGGAACTGTAAAAAGAGCTATTGAAGAAAACAAAGCAAAACCTACACCTACATGGTTAGAAAAAGATGCTGACAAAATGACAGGAAAAGTTGTAAGATTAGCATCAAGAGAAGATATTGACTTACCAATTGAGGAGCACTTAATCGTTGAGTTATATTCTAAGTAATAATTTAATTATGTAAAAAGTGAAATTATTAAATTTCAAAGAAAGGATATATTAGAATGATAGAATTTGAAAAGCCAGAAATAAAATGCCTAAAAGTTGACGAAAAGACTCATTATGCAAAATTCGTTTGCGAACCTTTAGAAAGAGGATATGGTATTACAATAGGTAACTCTCTAAGAAGAATAATGCTTTCTTCATTACCAGGTGCTGCAATAAAGAGTGTTAAAATAGATGGAGCTGAACATGAGTTCACTCAAATCCCTAATGTTGTAGAAGATGTACCTGAGTTAATATTAAACTTAAAGATGGTTAGATTAAAGTTTGACAAAAATGAAGAAAAAACATTAAGAATTGATTTCAAAGGTGAAGGCGAAGTTAAGGCTCAAGATATCATTACAGATGGAACTGTAGAAGTTCTTAACCCTGATTTACACATTGCTACAGTTGCTAAAGGTGGACATTTAAAAATTGATTTAGTAGCTGACATGGGTAGAGGATATAATACAGCTGAAAAGAATAAAGAAGCTAATCAACCAATAGGTGTTATTTCAATTGATTCAATTTACTCTCCTGTAAAGAAAGTAAATTATCAAGTAGAGAACACAAGAGTTGGACAAATGGTAGATTATGATAAACTAACTATTGAAATTTGGACAGATGGTAGTATGGAACCATATGAAGCATTAAGCTTAGCTGCAAAAGTATTATCAGAACATTTAGCATTATTTGTAGATTTATCTGAAACAGCTAAAAATACTCAAGTTATGGTTGAAAAAGAAGAAGATACAAGAGAATTATTACTTGAAAAACCAATTGAAGAACTTGAATTATCAGTTAGATCTTTCAATTGCTTGAAGAGATCAGGAATATCTACTGTTAAAGATTTAACAGAAAAATCAGAAACTGATATGATGAAAGTTAAGAATTTAGGTAAGAAATCTCTAGATGAAGTAATAAATAAATTACATGAATTAGGATTTGATTTAAAGAGAGATGAAGATTAAAATTATTCATTAGGAAAGGAGCAGTAAAATGGCAAATAGAAAGTTAGGAAGACCTACAGATCAACGTGTTGCTATTTTAAAAAACTTGACAACTGATTTGATTTGGCATGAAAAAGTTGAAACAACTTTAGCAAGAGCCAAAGAAACTCAATCAATTGTTGATTCATTGATTGCTTTAGCTATTAAAGAAAAAGACAATTATGAAGAAGTTAATCAAAAAGTTGTTGTTGCAAAACGTGATAGTAAAGGTAATAAAGAAACAGAAGTTGCTAAGAGCAAAAATGGCAAAGAATTCTTAAAGGTTGTTAAAGAAGAAAAAACTGAAAAAAGACAAAAAGACAATCCTTCAAGATTACAAGCTAGAAGAAAAATGTTTACAAAAATAAATAAAGTTAAAGATGAAAACGGAAATAATGTTGATTTAACTGATAAATTATTTAATGTATTAGCACCAAGATATGCTTCAAGAGTCGGTGGTTATACACAAATAATTAGAAAAGCAAATCGTAGAGGAGATTCTGCAGAAACAGTTATATTAAAATTAGTTTAATATCATTTTTGAAAAAGAAAGTTCATAGCAACTTTCTTTTTTTATTTTTACCTAATAAAATTGAAAGAAACTATTGCATATTAAATTTAGAAAGAATATAATGAAAGCAAATCCTGAAGATATAATTATATCTCAGTTGCCACTTAAAATTTAAAGGGGTAGTATTATGAAAAAATTTTTATCAAATTACAAATCAACGATAATTCTTATCGCTGCTATTATCGTTGGTGCAATCATTGGAGTTATTTTCCAAGAAAAAGCAACGATTCTCAAACCATTAGGTGATATATTTCTAAATGCACTTTTAGTAATTATTGTACCACTTATTTTCTTAACAATTACCACAGCAATCGCAAAAATGAAATCGCCCAAAAGATTAGGAAAAATTATGATTACAATAATAGTAGTATTTATTGTAACTTCTATTTTTGCTGTTATTGTTGGTATGCTAAGCACATACTGGACAAAACTTGTTAGCGTTGATGATGGCGAAAAAATTAAATCTTCATTAGACCAAACAGATGAAGAAAATATAGAAAAGAAAGAAGATAAAACAATTGCAGATAGAACTGTTGAACTTTTAACAGTTGGAGATTTTCAACAATTGTTTTCAAAAAATAATATAGTTGCTTTGCTTGTAGCATCAATTATTACAGGTATTGCAATAAATTTAACAAAGGAAAAAGCAAAACCATTTTTGGACGTTTTGATTTCTGCAAATGAAGTTGTTCAAAAAATAATCCAAATAATTATGTACTACGCTCCTATAGGACTTGGCGCATATATGGCTGCAATGGTTGGATCTTTTGGTTCTTCAATTGCTCTTGGGTATTTAAAAACATTTGTTATATATACAGTAGTTGCATTGGCATACTATTTTGTATTTTATAGCTTATATGCATTCTTTGCAGGTGGAAAAAATGGTTTCAAAATTTTCTGGAAAAATGTTGTACCACAAACATTTACAGCACTTGCTACATGTTCTAGTGCAGCGTCAATTCCTGTAAATGTTGAAAATACTGTAAAAATGGGTGTACCAGAAGATATTGCAGAAACTACAATTCCAATGGGATCTAGTTTCCATAAAGAGGGAAGTGTAATAGGTTCTGTTTTCAAAATAATGTTTTTAGTTTGCTTATTTGGAACAAAAGTTACAGGCGCAGGAGCAGTATTCAGTATATTTGGTGTTGCTTTGCTTGCAACATTACTTATTACAGGTGTACCAATTGGTGGTGGAACAATTTCTGAAATGTTAATTATTACACTAATGGGCTTTCCTGTTGAAGCACTTCCTATTTTAACAATAATTGCTACAATAATAGATGCACCTGCTACAATGCTTAATGTAGTAGGAGATTCAGTTTCATCAATGATGGTTACGAGAATTGTAGATGGAAAAGATTGGATGAAGAAAAGCAGCAAAACAAAATAAAAAAATACAATAAGAAATATAAAATTTATAATTTATAATTTATAATTTATAATAAAAAAATTAAAAAGAATATATAGAAATAGTTTGAGAAAAAAAGATGTTGCATTCATAATAATAAAAATTATGAATTTACAACATCTTTTTAAATAAATAAATTATATAGCAAGTATGTATATAAAAAGGCAAAAGAACCTTGTAAAATTTTACCAGCAAAATATTTCCTACAATAAAGCTTCTTTTTTGATGTAATTCCAACTACTTGTAGCAAAACTGAAATTCCACCAAATCCTAAAATAAATGAAGAGGCTAGTACTTTTATTTTCAAATCATTAATATCTAAAGCAGAAATGTTTTTAATTCCATTTGTAATTTCGATAAATCCTTCCAAAAAAGAATTTATTAAATTAGAATCTATATTAAATATGTTTGATAAAATCTGTGAAATTATTAAAAGTATTCTAGTGTTTTGCAATATTGAAATTATTACAGAAAATAATGTAACAAAACCGCCAATTAATAAAATGGTTTTAATTGAACTAATTATACTTTCAGTTAAGATACTACCAATACTCTTAAAGGAAGTTTCTTTTTGCTTTTCAATTTCATAATCACTATCAAAATTACTGCTAGAATTTATTGTATAATTTGTTTTAAAATTTTTGCCTAAACCAAAAGATTTATTTATATTACCATAATTATTAAAAATACTTTTATTACTATTCCTAGAATCTAAAATTTTTGTTTTTGTTTTCAAATTTAGATTTCTAATTCTTGTCCTAAAGCCAAAATAGATTCCAACAGAAATAGCAGAAAGAATATGGGTAACATAAAGCAAATATCCAATTTTAGAATTATTAAAAAAAGATAATCCAACTGTTCCAATAATAAAAAGAGGACCAGAATTATTAGTATAGGCTAAAATTTGTTCCGCTTGTTCTTTAGAAAAATATTTTTTATCGTACATATCGGAAACAATTTTAGCACCAACAGGATAGCCACTCAATAATCCCATAATAAAAGGAAAGACGGCAGAAGAAGGAACATTAAAAAGTGGCTTGATTATTTTCTTAATAAACTTTGAAATATAATAAATTAAATTAGTATATTGCAATAAAGAAACTGCTATCAAAAATGGAAATAGAGAAGGCACTACATTATTTATCCAAAGTAAAAGACCATTTTTAGCAGATTCTAAATTTGATTTTGAAAATACTATTAAGAAAATTGTAAATAAAATAATAAATAGATTCATATAAGAAATATATGAATCTATTTATCTTTTATTCCAAAGATCAATTTCACGAAACCTTTCATCCATTTAGGAACTTTTTTTACAACAACTTTCATTTTTATTCCTTTCTCTTTAAGTAATAATTTTTTTTACCCAAAAATTAAATATGAATTTTTTATAAAAGTTTAAAGATAAAATTTTTTAAAAAGACTTAAATCTAAATTTTTATAAAAATATTTTTATTTTACTTTTGCCACAAACAAATCAATCCGATTATTACTAATGATACACCTATAATGAATAACCAACCAGAAAGAGGGAGTAATATTACTAATAAAACTCCTGAACCGAATCCAATTAAACAAGTGGCCAAAAGTTTTTTCAAAATGTTAAACATAATTCCCTCTCTTTCTATACATAATATATGCTAATATTTGAAATTTGTGAATTTGTAAAATAATTACTTACTTCAAAAATTCTTAGGTTTTCTTTTTTCGGGCTTTGGCTACTAAAAGTTGCTCCGGGGACCCCAGACCCAGGCGGAGCAACTTTTTAGCGTAGCCATCGGTAATCAAGGAAAATCCGACCAGCCCTCAAGCTTCGAAAAACACGAATTTTTTCATTAAGTAATTATTTTCACAAATTATTAAAAATCTATTTAAATAATGAAATTTTTATGATATATTATGGCAGAGGGAGTCGAATCATGAAGTCGAAAAAAGAAAAAGAAACAAAAATATTACACGTAATTAGAAGATCATCAATTTCAATTGCTGGCTTATTAGTCATTATATTTCTAATTAGTGTTGCTCCAAATTATGTAAAAGAAGAAAAAGTTACAAAAACAAAGTTAGTAATTAACAATACAGATGTAACTAATTCCTTGAAAAATGACATAATAAAAGAGAATGGAACTTTTTATATATCAATTGATGACTTAAGAAATTTCTTTGATCAATATATAATTGATAATGGAGATTATATTATTACAACTTGTGATACTAAGACTGCTAAAATAAATAAAACAAGCACTATGACTACAATAAATGGTGCGATGACAAATTTTAGTGAACAGGTTTTGAATGAAAATAATACATACTATCTTCCAATTGAAGATATGAAAAATGTGTATGACTACAATTATTCTTATAGTGATGAGAATGATGCTATTATGGTTGATTCATTGAGCAGAAAGTTTGTTGATGCTACAAGCAGTAAGAATCAATCTGTTAAATATGCTCCTACAATTTTTTCTAAATCTGTTGATAAAGTTAAAAGAGGAGATAAGATTGTAATTATTCAAGATAAAGATTATCAAAATGATATTCTTATAAATGGCTGGGTTAAAGTAAGATCTCCAATAGGAAAAATTGGATATATGAAAAAGTCTAATTTGATCAACGAAGAAACTGTTAGAGATAATCTTACCCAAGATAAAATTGATGGTAAAGTTAGCATTGCATGGGACTATTTTTCAACTAATGAGAGTGCTCCATCTAGAACTGGAAGAATTGATGGTATAAATGTTGTTTCTCCTTCGTTTTATAATTTAAATCAAAGTGGAACCATTACGAAAAATGTAGGAGATAGTGGAAGAAATTATATTACTTGGGCACATGATAATGGCTATAAAGTTTGGCCAACTTTTTCTAATACTTTTGTTAACGGTTTGGATGACACTTCTAAACTTATGCAAACATTTGAAACTAGAGAGAGTTTGATTAATAATATAATCGAAGCAGTTGTTTCTGATGACGTTGATGGAATTAGTATTGATTTTGAAAATATGTATAAAGAGGATAAGGACAAGTTTTCTAGATTTTTAATAGAACTTGCACCTCGTATGCAAGATTTGAATAAAACGCTTGCTGTCATAGTTACTGCACCAGATGGTTCTGATACATGGTCTTTATGCTATGATAGAAATACAATTGGAAAGGTTAGTGATTATGTAATATTCCTTGGATATGACCAAACACCAGCTTCTTCGAAAGTTGCGGAAACTACTTCGGGATATAATTGGCAGGAACTTAACATAAAGAAAATGCTTGGACAAGAGGGAATACCTGAAAATAAACTTATTGTTGCAAGTGCTTTCTATACAAGATTATGGAAAGTTGATTCCAACGGAAACGTTGTAAAAAGTCAAGTTGTTAATATGAATAATGTTTCAATTCCAAGTAATGCATCAAAAACATGGGATGATTTAAGAAAACAAAATTATATAGAATATAAAGATGGTTCATACACATATAAAATGTGGATTATTGATGAAGAGTCTATTTCATGTAAACTTGATTTGATAAACAATTATAAACTTGCGGGTGCTGGCTTCTGGGAACTTGATAGGGAAACAGCAGGAGTATGGAAAATAATTAGTGAAAAGTTAGAGGTAAAATAGGAGTTTTTTATGTTTTTTACAATAATGATAATAATTATCGCAATTGCTTTCTTTGTGATAAATGCATCTAAAATGATAAGAGATAATTCTACAAATAATTTGTACTTGCTAATAGCACAATTCATTGGCGTAGTAATTGCATTTCTTGAATTGCTTATTACAAATAATATTAAGTTTGTTGGTTATATTTTTGTAATTCTATTTTCAATTATTGCACCAATTGCATCACTTTTACTTGAAAAGAAAAAGCTTAATTTAGATGAAGTCATTAGATTGCTTTTAGTTAACTACAAAAGAAATGATGTTAAAGAACAACTTTTAAAAATAATCGATAGATATCCTGATAGCTTTTTGGCTCATAAAAAATTGGCTGAATATTATGAAGAAAACAATGAAAACAATAAAGCAGAAGATGAGTACATTAAGGTAGTACAAGAAAACGAAAATGATTATAAATCATATTGCAAATTAGCAGAAGTATTTATAAAAAATGGCAAACAGGAAGAAGCGATACAAACATTAAAACTTGTATTACACAAAAAGCCTTCTTATATTGAAGCAAGTATGCTTTTAGGAAGCACTTTATATGATACTGAAAAATATAAAGAAGCAATTTCTGTTTATTATGACGCAATCAAATATCATCCAGGAGAGTATGATATTTACTATAGACTTGGAATGACTTTTGTAAGATTAAGTGATTTTCAAAATGCGAAAGACTGTTATAAAAAGGCGGCTACTTTAAATTCTCTGAAAGATGTTTCTAAACTAAATTTAGGACAGATAGATATGATTTTCAAAGATTATGATGGTGCTGAAAAATATTTCTATGAAATAATAGATAGTGATGACAATGAGATATCAGCCTATGCTTATTATAATTTAGCTAAAATAAAAATAATTAGAAAAGATGAAGACAATGCTACCAAATTTGTTAATTTAGCGATTGAATTATATCCAGACATTGCGAAAAAAGTTGAAAGAGATGAAGACTTTTTATGTATTCTAGGAAATGTAAAATTAAAGCATTATAAAGAAATAAAAACAAATATTAAAGAAAATGATGAAGAAATTATTTCTTATCTTGAAAATACTTTTGAAAAAATAAAAAATTTAACAAGCAGTTATGATGAAATTCGTACAACACTTAATAAATCAAATGAGCAAAGAGAAAGATAAACTAAATAAATTATAATTCATATAATAATGTATACTAAAAAATACGAGGTGATATTATATGAATTATAATTTTTTTATTATAGGAGGAGATAATAGAAATATAGAACTTGCAAAAATGCTACGCGAAGATAATAATAAAGTAAAGGTATACGGATTTGAAAATTTAGATAAGCAAATTTTTTTAAATGAAGGAATTGAAATTGCAAAAACATTAAATGAAATAAAAAAGGATAATATTATTATAAGTGCTATTCCATTTACAAAAGATGAAACAAATATAAATATGCCATATAGTAATGAAAAAGTTAATATAAATTTACTAAAAAATACAAGATTTATTGCTGGTAAAATTCCCGAGGGCTTTAAGGGAATAGATGTAATGAAAGATGAACAAGTTACAATAGAAAATACTGTTGCAACCGCAGAAGGAGCAATAGCAAAAGCAATAGAAATGAGCAATGTTAACATAACAAATTCAAATACATTAATCCTTGGCTTTGGAAGAGTTGGAAAAATGCTTGCACATAAATTAAAAGGGCTAGATGCTAATGTATATTGTGAAGCAAGAAAAGAAGAAGATTATGCATGGATACAGTCGCTAGGATATAATGTTGTCAAACAAAATAACTTAAAAGATAATTTATGTAAAATGAATTTTATCTTTAATACAATTCCAAGTATGATATTAGACAAAAATATGCTATTACTAGTTAAACATCCAGTAATTATTGATTTGGCATCAAAACCATATGGAGTTGACTTTAAAACTTGTGAAAGAATGAAAATAAATGCAGTACAATATGGCGGAATTCCAGGAAAAATCTCACCTAAATCAAGCGCAGAAATAATTAAAAATTTTATTTATAAATTAACATAAATCTTATTTTATTGACAAATATATTACAAATTTTACATTTTATTTACAATAACAAAAAAAGTATTGATTTTTATGAAAATAAATATAAAATGTATACAAATGATTTTCGAAGAGAAAAATATTAATGAACTTGAGAACAAAGGAGTAAGAAAATGCAATCATGCCTTGGAATTGCGATAGGTAATAAGATAATTAAATATGCAAAAGTTGAAAAGGCAAACGAAAAATTTAATATTATTAGCTATGGTATTAGATTTTATGATGAACTTGAATTGCAATCTACAATTAAACAAATTGTCCTAGAAACAGGAAGCAACAATGTACCTGTAAGTATTAATATCAAAGGTGAAAAATACTATTACTTTGACATTTTCGGCATGGGTAATTCTTCTTACGTAAAAGAAGCAATTAATACTGAATTTGGAAATTATTGCTCTCAAAACAAGCTTATCGAAAACGAGTATGTAGGAAGATCAACATACACAAAAGATGTTATAAATACAGATCAAGACAAAGTTATTTACACATATGTAAAAAAGAATGAACTAGCAGAATTATATAATCAATTTTCAGGCATAAGATTAACTACTGTTGTTCCAATGCCTACAACAATTCAAAATATTGCTAGAATTGAAAAAGGCAAAAATCTTTTAATTGTTGACTTAGATGACAAAACAACTATTACAACAATAATAAATCAACATGTTTATAACGTTGATTTATTAAGCACAGGTTTAAAAGAAGCAATCGACAGAATCAATACAAAAGAAAATTCATACTCAAAAACTTATGACGTGTTAAAAAACATGTCAATTTATACAAATGCAATGTCAGCAAGTGATTACAATTTATCATCATCAGAATATTTACAATATGTAGTTCCAAGTCTTTTCAAAATTAATCAAGAATTACAAGACATTGCTAAAAACTACAACAGAATTGATAAAATCTATTTAACAGGAATTGGTACAGTCATAAATAATGTTGATTTATATTTCCAAGAGTATTTTCAAAATACTAAAGTAGAAATTTTAAAGCCATTCTTCATTGAAGAAGACGATAGCAGTAAGGTAAACATTAAAGATTATATTGAAGTTAACCCAGCTATAGCCCTTGCAATACAAGGCCTTGGATATGGAATTGATAGTCTTAACTTTAGGCAAAATGATACTTGGCAACAAATAAAGAACTTCTTAAATTTTGATTTGTCAACATTAAAAGACAAAATAAAAATCAAAAGTTCAAATGATTCTGGAAAGCCAAATAAATTAGCTGAAAAGATCAAACTTCCCAAAATAGACATGAGTTTTTCTGGTTCATTTGATGGAACTGAAATTGCATTAATTCGTGATTGCATTGTAATATTAATTGCTATTATAATTTTCTGCATTGGAAGTACCATGGTTTCAAAACAAATTGAAGCTAAAAATCAAGAAGTAGATGATATATTAACAGATACCAATCAACAAATAAGCTTAGCAAATTCTGATGATAGCAAGATACAACAGAAAACTTCAGACTATCAAAGATACAAAACTAATTTGGAAAATACAAGTTCAATTATAGAAGTAAAGAGAAGCAGAAAAAATCAAATTACAAATTTACTTTTAAAATTGGTTGATCAAATACCAAAAGAAGTTACTCTTGACAGTATAAAACAAACTGAACAAACACAAAATGGACAAACTACAGAGCATATAGAAATAAAAGCTCACTCAAAGAAATATGAACAACTTGCATACTTTAAAGCCAAATTGAAGAACACTGGAACTTTAGACAACGTTTTATCAACAGAAGCAACAAAGTCAGGCGAAAATATTTCAATAACAATATCAGGCGATTTAAAATCTTATTAAAGGAAAGGAAATGTAATGAGAAAGATATTAATGTTTTTACTAACAACATTATTAGCAATATTAGCGGTACTTACTATTAAAAATGGTATACACATTGGTTCATTACAGGTCCGCGGAGTTGAAGAAATACAAGCCTTAAATAATGACTTAACAAGTTCGATTCAAAATGTTGAATCAAAAAAAGATGAGTATGAAAGCTCATTAACAAAATTAAAAACTGATTCTAAAAGCTTACAGGAAGCTAAATCAGCATACACAAATCTAGTAAATATAAGTTCTGAAAGCGATATTCAAGAAGCTTTACAAACCAAAACATATTCTATGGAATATTTATGGAGCAAAGTTGGATATATAGCTACAAAACTTGGCGTTACAATTAAAATGGATGTATCTTCAAAAAGTTCAGTTTCATCTACTACTAGCGGTGCAGACTATAAAACATTGAAGTTCAATGTAACCGGAGATTATATTGCAATTGAAGAATTTATCAGAGAATTAGAAGATGATTCTGACTTAGAATTCACAATTGATGATTTCTCTATGAGTTCAAAATCTGCCACATTTACTGTAAAAGATGTAAAAATTAAATCTGAAAATTCAAATAGCTCAAGTTCTTCAATGCTAGACTCTGATTCAACAATGAATCCAAGCGATACAACAAGTTCAAGCAATACAATAGCAAATGATTAGGAGGAAAAATGAAAAATATAATTAAACAAGTAATAATATCATTACTTTTAATTATTTTAATAGTGCTAATATTAGCAATAATATTATACAAATATATACCTACAAATAAGACTATTCCTGCAAAGGTTGAGGCATATCAAACACCTGAAAACATTCTATCAGAAATAGATGTTAATGAGGATGTACAAGAATTTTCAACAAATGCAACGGACAAGTCTTATGAGGTTACAGATTCAGACTTGGAACAATACAAAGCAAAGCATAGCTACAATCCAAGTAAAGCAGATCCTTTTTCTGAATCAATTGATGAACCAACAAATACAACATCAACAGATGTTAGTACAACAAATGCTGGACAATCAACAACAGCTAGTACTACTACATCATCAAGCACAACAACAACAACTTCATCAAATGCAAATGATTCAGCAAAAGATAAATATTTCACAAAAGCCGGTGTTTCAGACGGCACTAAATAACGGTATTTATATAAAAATATAAATATAAATAAATAATAAATTTTAAAAGGAGGAACAAAAATTATGTTTAAGAAGGAAAATGGTATTACTTTAGTAGCTTTAATTATTACAATAGTTATTTTATTAATACTAGCAGGAGTTTCAATTGCAACATTAAGCAACACTAATTTATTTGGTAAATCTAGAAATGCTTTAAATGCTTATAAAAACTCTGAAATTGAACAAAATGAAGTATTAAATGACTATGAACATTTCTTAAATGAATATGCAAAATAATTAGCATATTAATTTAAATTGAAGTAAATTTAATCAAAAGATTAAGCTAAATATGAGGTTACCTAACTATACGTCCATTCAATAAATAATGGAAACATATTTAGGAAACCTCATAATTTAGTTAGAAAGGGCAATAATGAATATTGTATTTTATATAATTATATTTGCAATGGGAATTACATTTGGTAGTTTTCTTACATTAAGTTCATATCGTATCCCATTAAATCAAGACATTACACATACTCGCTCATATTGTCCAAATTGCAATCATAAGCTATCATTCCTTGATTTAATTCCTGTATTTAGTTATTTATTTTTAGGTGGAAAATGTAGATATTGTCATAAAAAAATAAGCCCTAGATATCTTATAATAGAAGTATTAACAGGACTTTCATTTTTGATTTTAGCTTTTGCGTTAAGACTAAATATTTATACAATTACCATTTCAAGCATCATTGAATTTTCTATTGGAATACTTTACATTGTATTTTTGTTTTTGATTGCAAGTATTAATAAAGAACATAATTATATCGATAAGAGAGTATTAATATATGGCATTATAATCTCTTTTATTAATGTTATATATCAATACTTTACAGCTGATAATTTTAATACAAATAGAATAATCATATACTATGTATTTATTTTAATATTAACTATTATAAGTATTAAAATACTAAAATCAAATGATAAAGCAAATGATGTTACAAACCTTTTAATTCTTGTTATTATAATGAACTTATTCACAGCTGAAATTACAATGATATTAACAATTATACTTACTCTTTTAATTGTTTCAATAAAAATGATAATTGATAAAACATTAAAAAAGGATATTGACAAAATACCAATTGCATACTATTTGATTATTGCAAATGTTCTTATTTTACTAATTGCATTTGCAGAGTTTATATTTAAAGGATAAACAATGAAAAATATTTTTAAAAAAGAAAATGGAATAACAGGTATTGATATTACAATTTCAATTATAATTTTTATAATGGGTGCTGCTGTAATATTTAACCTTTATCAAAAATTATATGAAATATCTGTTGAATATAAAGCTAACGAAATAATAATAGGATACCTTACTGAAATATGTGAAGAAATTGATTATGAAAACTATGATAACATTACACAAGACAGGGTTAATGAAATAATAAAATTAGCTGAAATACCTTCACAATACAAAATAACTTATACAATAAAAAACTATAAAGAAGAAAATGCAAAGGCAGAAGATGATGTAAAAAAAGTAATTATGAAAGTGGAATATAATATAGGAAATCAAAATAGAAACTTTATATTCCCAAAAACAAAGGTAAGAGAATAGGAGCACCATATGAAAAATGAAAAAGGTATTACATTAGTTTCCTTAATTATTTATCTTATTTTTCTAAGCTTTTCAATTTCTATGCTTTTAATAATGACTAGGGATATATCATTTGGAACTACTTCAATTTATGATTCTGCACAAGGAGTTGGTAGTTTTAATAGTTTTAATACATCTTTTATTCAAGATGTTAAAAGCAGTGAAAGTTGCAAAGTTGAAAAAGATAGTAATGGGAATATCAGAATTACACTTTCAAATGGTAGCATATATACTTATGTTACAAATGAAAAAACAATATATAGAAATAGTATAAAAATTTCAACAAATATTAGCGAATTTGAGGTAACTTATAATGATGAAAGCAAAAAAAATATTGTTGTAAAAATTACCATAGGAGATAGCAAAACTTATTTATATGGTAAAAAAATTAGATATGTTTTTAAATATTGATTGGAGGATAAAATGGCAAATAGAGGACCATTAGGAATTGAACTAGTTAGAAGAGGGATCGTTTCAGAGGAGAGCATTAAAAATGCACTTGATTATCAGAAAAAAAATCCTAACGAAAGATTAGGAGATATTTTATATCAACAAGGGGCAGCAGATCCTGAAGTATTGCTCAAAGCTATGGGTGAAATCATGGATGAAAGAACAATATTTTTGCATGATTCAGACATTAAAGTTAACCCAGAAAATTACATTACAATTGATGAAATGAGAAATTCATATGCTATGCCATTTGATGTTGATAATGGAGCAGTAAAAGTATGTTTTGCAAGCGTAACAAATTCTGCTCAAATTGAATCAATAAGACTTGAACTATTAAATAAAGGTTTGATTTTACAACGTTATATTACATTCAAAAAGAATATACAGAAAATTATTTATAAAATGACAGGAAAACTTGCACAGATAAATGATGACACTGATGTTACAACAATAATTGATAATATAATCAGAGGTGGTATGAAAAATAGAGCAAGTGATATACACATTGAACCAATGCGTGATTATATAAGAGTAAGATATAGAATAGATGGTAAACTTTTTGAAATAGCTAAAATAGATAAATCAAAACAAGAGCAAGTTGTTGGAAGATTAAAATCATTATCTAATATGCACCAAGAAAAACAAGATCCTCAGGATGGTAGAATTATAGATTATCCTGATTACAATATTCGTTCATCATCACAGAAAAATATTTATGGTGAAAAATTTGTTTTAAGATTACTTAAAAAAGATGAAACAATAAAAACACTTTATGAACTTGGATATCCACATGATGAAAAACTAATGAAAGATGCTTTTGATAAAAGAAATAGTATTACAATTATTGCTGCACCTACTGGCGAAGGAAAAACAACTACTTTATATAGTGCTATATCTTATTTAAACAGACCAGATGTAAATATTACAACCATTGAAGATCCAGTTGAAATAAGAATACCTGGATTAAATCAAATTGAAATAGATCCGAGGACCACATTTGCTGGTTCATTAAGAACTGTATTAAGACAAGACCCAAACATTATTTTAGTTGGTGAAATAAGAGATAAAGAAACAGCTGAAATTGCAATGCAAGCAGGACAAACTGGTCACTATGTATTGTCAACAATCCATACATTAAATGCAATTGAAGTAATTACAAGATTAAGAGAAATTGGAATATCTAATTATGATATATCAAGTACAGTTGCTACATCAATTTCTCAAAGATTAATTAGAAAACTTTGCCCAGAATGTAAAAAAGAAAGACCATTTACTGAAGAAGAAAAAAATATTATTAGAAAAATTGGCGAAAAATATAATATTAACTATGATGTTGATAATGCAAAAACATATGAGGCAGTTGGTTGTGAAAAATGCCATGATTCTGGATACTTTGATAGAACAGGTATTTTTGAAACAATGATATTTAGCGAAACAATTCAGCAGATGATAATAGAAGGCAAATCTACAATTGAAATAAGAAAAGAAGCACTAAACGAAGGATATAGGCCATTACTATTACAAGGAATTGAAAGAGTACTTGATGGCACAACAACTTTAGATGAATTAAATAGTAAATTATTATTTTATTAAAATTGAGAAATACAAAAGGAGAAAAATATGATAGATGTAAATGCTATTTTAGCAGAAGCACAACAGAAAGATGCATCAGATGTGCACTTTATACAAAATTTGAAACCAATGCTTAGAATTATTAGATCACTTGTTCCTTCAGAAAAAGCTGAAATTTTAACAGAAGATGACTTATGGCAAGTATATGATTACTTTTTAAGTGGAAATATTGAAAAAGATAAATATTTCAAGGAAAACAAATTACTAGATACATCTGCTGAATTTAATGGAATTCGATTGAGAGTAAATATTTCTCTTTCAAATGGTGTTCCTGTAATTGTTACGAGACTTATAAAAAATAAATTACCTACATTTGAAGAATTAGGCGTACCAGACATCGTAAGAAGAATGACAAAGCAACCACAAGGTTTAATACTAGTTACAGGAAAAACAAACTCTGGTAAATCAACTACTCTTAATGCTTTAATAAATAATGTAAATGAAACAACCAATAAAAAAATACTTACACTAGAAAGCCCAATTGAATACGTTCATACTTCTAAAAAATCTGTTATTATTCAAAAAGAGGTTGGTAGAGGTAGTGATGTTTTAACATATAGTGCAGGTGTAAAGAATTCACTAAGAGAGGATTGTGATATCTTAGTAATAGGAGAAATTAGAGATAGAGAAACAATGGATGCTGCAATAGAGTCAGCAGAATCTGGACACTTAGTTATTGGTACATTGCATACAAAATCTTGTGCAGAAACAATCGATAGAATAATTAACTTTTATGATATTAAAGATCAGACAACAGTAAAATATATGATTGCATCATTATTAAAGCTTGTAACATCACAAAGACTATTATTAAATAACCAAGGAAAACTTTCACTTGTACCAGAAGTTATGGTAGTAGATAATATCATGTCAGGTATTTTAAGAAAAGATAAATTAAGTGTTTCAGAGATTGAGGATGCAATACAATCAGGATCAGAAATTGGTGATATTGGACTAATAAATTCTCTTGCAAAATTATTGCTTGATAATGTAATTTCACTTGATACAGCCAAATCACAAATTGAAGAAAAAAATTATGATACATTAACAAAGACAGTTCAACAACTTAAAATTGCTAGAGAAATACAAATGATGAATAATAATTAAAATATTTTAAATTAAAAGAAAGGAGTAAGTATGCCTTTATATAACTATACTGCTGTTGATAAAAATGGAATAGTTTTTAAAAACAAAGTTCGTGAAAAAAGTAAGCAAATATTAATAATTAAATTAAAAAATAATGGTATTACACCTATAAAAGTAAGACAAGCTACTTTTGACAATACAAAAACTGCAAAAAGAAATCAAACAAATATTGAAGACTTAATGAAAATTGCAAGTAATATTTCAGAAACAGAAAAAGCAAATGAAGTTAAATTTTCTGATAAAGCTAAAAGGGCAATTGCAAGACAAAGAAAAATTGAAGTAAGAGATATTATTGTTTTTACTAACCAATTCTATTTACTCAAAAAAGCAAACTTTAATAATATTCAAGCATTGGAAACACTTATAAAAGCATGTGAAAATATTACACTTTCACATATTCTTGAAGAAATGTTAGCCAATATTGAAGATGGTAATTATATGTATCAGACAATGGAATTATATCCAGATGTATTTCCATACATTTATATTAGTTTAATAAAAGTTGGTGAAACTTCAGGTTCTCTTGAAGAATCATTAAAACAAGCTGTAAAATATATGGAAACATCAACTGCATTATCTAAGAAAATAAAAGGAATGTTAATTCCATCTATTATACAATTTGTTGTACTTATTATTGTATTAAATATTGGTACACTTTATGTAATACCATTAATTCAAAATGTATATTCTTCTATGGGTAGTCACGCACAATTACCATGGTATTCATTGGCATTTCAAAGATTTTTGCTATGGTACAAAAATATATGGTATATTCCATTGCTATTTATTGGCGCAATTGCGGCAGGAATATTCTTAAAGGCTCAAACTCCTGAAGGAAGATATAAGTGGGATTTATTCCTATATAAAATGCCATTATTTGGTCCATTAAATTTTGCAATAGATTTTTCAAGAGTATGTAATGCAATGCTTTTGAACTTAAAAAATGGACAGAGAATTCAAGACGCTTTGGAAAGTGCAAAAAATGTAACGAATAACTATGTAATGATTTCAATAATTGAGACAGCTATTAATAATGTTGTTATTGGTGAATCATGGGT
>CAYWAH010000014.1:18519-24722 GCA_964456505.1 uncultured Clostridium sp.
GAAAGATATGGCCTTACAAATTCTATGATGACAGAAATGCTTAAAGTTGGTATGCAAACAGATTTGTCTGAAATGATGGACAAACTTGTTGAATATATGAATTATGATATTGATATTATTATAGATAGAATTGTAAAAGTTTTACCACAAATATTGTATATTATAATTGGTATAATGCTAATATTTGTAACATTAGTTGTATTAGTTCCAAGTATTCAGGTTTATATGGGCGGATGGATCTTTGAGGCCGCCGGCTATTAAAAGTTGTTTAGATGAGGAGGTGCTAGTGTTATTAGCACCTTTTTCGTGCTTTAATAATTTGGTTTTGAGGTCGTTGGACTTCAATGAAAATATACTCAACGTACAGCGAGTACGCCTCGTATATCTTTCGTTTTGTCCGCCTACTCAAAACACAAATTCTTAAACCACTTAGGTTATTATAAATTTGAATTTAGAGTTCGGCAAGAATTGTGAATTTGGCTAGGCGTGCAAGGTGAAAGAAGTGCGAGGTGTGCTTGTTGCACATTGAGCACTTTTTCACCGAAGCACAACAACGCCAAAACGCAATTATTACCGAACGAATGTCAGGAGGAAAGATGAAATTAGGTATAGATATTGGAGGAAGTCACGTTGGAACTGGTGTGATTTTAGAGAATGGAAAGTTAATTGGGAAAGAGACTAGAGATATTAATTTTTCTGAAATTGATGATGAAAAAAGAGTTGAAGAAATTATATTAGAAATAATAAAGTTGGAAATCCAAACTTTATTGGAAAGATATAATTATGGAATTGAAGATATTAGCCAAATTGGTTTGGCAGTTCCTGGAAGTCCAACTAAAACTTCTATAAAAAATATGGTTAATTTACATATTAAAAATTTTAATATTGCTGAAAAGTTAAATAAAATTTACAATACTAAAATTACTTTGAGAAATGATGGAAAATGCGCTGGATTAGCAGAGAAAAAATATGGTGCTTTAAAAAAATATGATGATTGTATTTTCTTATGTATTGGTACAGGCGTTGGTACTGCTGTATTTTATGAGGGAGATTTATTGGTTCCAAAAAATAATCCAGGTTTTGAATTTGGCCATATGATTATTAAAAAGGGTGGCAAGAAATGTAATTGCGGAAATAATGGTTGCTTTGAAACTTATGCCTCAATGAAAAGATTTAAAGAAGATGTTATCAAAAAATTCGAATTACCTAAAAACAGCGAATCAGAGGAGGTTCAAAATTTCATTAGAAAAAATATAACTAAATCAGATGTAAAGAAATTTGTAGATGAATATTTGGATAATGTTGCTGTTGGCATTTCAAATATTATTAATATTTTCGAGCCACAGGCGATTTGCTTTGGTGGAAGTTTTTCATATTATGATGACATATTCTTGGATTTGTTGAACGAAAAAGTAAAACAACATGTGTTTAATAAAGATTCAAATTTTATATTATTATCTGCTAAATTAAAAAATGATGCAGGAATTATTGGCGCAGTTTTATAAAAATTCACATTAAAATCAATAAGAATATATTGTATCAAAATTGCAATTGTGATACAATACGAAATGTACGAGGAGGAAAAGTAATGAAAGAATTAATAGAAATACGTTGGCATGGACGTGGTGGACAAGGAGCAAAAACAGCTTCGTTGTTATTAGCAGATGCCGCATTTAATACTGGAAAATATATACAAGGCTTTCCTGAGTATGGACCTGAAAGAATGGGCGCTCCAATTACTGCTTTTGATAGAATAAGTACAAAGCCTATTAGAGTTCATAGTAATATATACAATCCAAATTACGTAGTAGTTGTTGATGATACATTGTTACGCTCTGTACCTGTTACAGATGGATTGAAAGAAGACGGAGCTATAGTTATCAACACAACTAAAAGTCTAGAAGAATTAAAACCTTTATTACATGATTATAAAGGACACATTTACACAATTGATGCTAGAAAAGTTTCAATGGAAGCACTAGGAAAATATTTCCCTAATACTCCAATGCTTGCAGCAATCGTTGATGTATGTGACATAATGCCAATTGACCAATTTATTTCTGATATGGAAGAATCATTTAAACATAAATTTGCTAAAAAGCCAGAAGTAATTGATGGAAATATGAAGGCTCTAAAACTTGCTATACAAGAAATTAAGCAACTTCAATAAATTCTTTTTTAGTAGAATAATACTAATAGAAATTCAAAATGAAAAAATTACGAAAAAATATCAATAGTAAGTAATTCGAGTTACTTTATAGGGATTGAAATTTATTAAATTTTTATAGCTTAAATAATGATAATAAAATTTTTAAGTGTTTAGAAAGGAAAAAATTATGATAGATAAAAATTCAACATGGAAAGAAATGACACCTGGTGGAACTATATATGAAGCAGGAAATGCTAAGCAATTTAAAACAGGCGACTGGAGAAGTATGAAACCAGTATATCATCCAGAAAAATGTAAACAATGTGGACTATGTTTTGCTGTTTGCCCTGATGATGCAATTCCAGTAGGGCAAGATCAATTGAGAAAAGATTTCAATTATGATTATTGCAAAGGATGCGGAGTTTGCGCAAAGGTTTGTCCATTTGGAGCAATTACTATGGAAGTAGAGGAGGATAATTAGGTATGAGTATAAGAGAACGTTTAAGTGGAAATGAAGCAACAGCATATGCTATGAAACAAATAAATCCAGATGTTGTCGCAGCATTCCCAATCACACCATCAACAGAGATACCACAATATTTTTCTACTTATGTATCAAATGGAGAAGTAGATACAGAATTTGTTGCTGTTGAGGGAGAACATAGTGCAATGTCGGCATGTATTGGTGCTGAAGCAGCAGGTGCAAGAGCAATGACTGCTACATCTGCAAATGGACTTGAATATATGTGGGAAATGGTACATATTGCTTCGGGTATGAGACTTCCAATTGTAATGGCATTAGTTGATAGAGCAATATCAGGACCATTGAATATTCATTCAGACCATTCTGATGCAATGGCAGTAAGAGATGCATCTTGGATAATGTTATTTTCTGAAACAAACCAAGAGGCTTATGATAATATGATAATGGCTCATAGAATAGCAGAAAATAAAGATGTTATGTTACCTTTGATGGTATGCCAAGATGGTTTTATTACATCACACGCTATTGAAAATATTGAGTTGATTGAAACAGACAAAGTAAAAGAATTTGTAGGCACATATAAGCCAGAACATTATTTATTAAATAGAAACGAACCAATTGCAATGGGACCTATGGATTTGCAAGCATATTTAACAGAGCATAAAAAGCAACAATCAGTTGCAATGGAAAACGCAAAACAAGTTATCCTAGATGTTGCTAATGATTTTGAAAAAATGACAGGAAGAAAGTATGGATTCTTTGAAGGCTATCAATTAGATGATGCTGAATATGTTATAGTTTGCATGAACTCAACAGCAGGAACAGTAAAAAACGTTGTTGACAATTTAAGAGAAAAGGGAATAAAAGCAGGCTTGTTAAAAGTTAGAGTCTTCAGACCATTTCCGGGAAATGAAATTGCACAAGCACTTTCAAATGCTAAATCTATTGCTGTACTTGATAAAGTTCCTTTACTAAGCGCAACAGGCGGACCTTTATATGAAGATGTTGTATCAGCAATGTTCACAAACAATATTAGAATAAACACAATCGACTATACTTATGGTGTAGGTGGAAGAGATGTAACAGAAGTCCAAATCGAAAGCGTATTTGAAGACTTACAAAAACTAGAAGATATGTCTAATCCATATAGATTTTTAGGATTAAAGGATTAGGAGGTGAATGAGATGTATAATGTAAAAGAAGTAGTAGCAAATCGTCCTTCAAGATTTACTTCAGGACATAGAATGTGTGCAGGTTGTGGAGCACCAGCAGTTGCAAGAATGGTATTAAGAGCTGTAAAGCCAGAAGACCATGTAGTAGTTTCAAATGCAACAGGTTGTATGGAAGTATCAACATTTATTTATCCATACACAGCATGGGATAAAGCTTCATATATTCACACAGCATTTGAATGCGCAGCAGCAACTGAATCAGGTGTAGAAGCAGCATACAAATCATTAAAGAAACAAGGAAAATTACCAGAAAATGAATATACAAAATTCGTTATTTTTGGTGGAGATGGTGGAACTTATGATATAGGTTTACAATCACTTTCAGGAGCAATGGAAAGAGGACATGATGTAACTTATGTATGCTATGATAATGGCGCATATATGAATACAGGAATTCAACGTTCATCTGCAACACCAAGATTTGCAGACACAACAACAACTCCTGCTGGATCAGTTATTCCAGGAAAAATGCAATCAAGAAAAGACTTAACAGAAATAATGGTTTCACACCATTTACCATATGTAGCACAAACATGTGCATACTTAACATTCCAAGACTTATACCAAAAAGCAGAAAAAGCAATTTACACAGAAGGCGCAACATTCTTAAATTGCTTAGCACCATGCCCAAGAGGATGGGGATATGATACAGCAGAATTAATGCAAATAAATAAATTGGCAGTAGAAACATGCTATTGGCCATTATATGAAGTTGAAAATGGTGTTTACCATATAAATTATAAGCCAGCAAACAAATTACCAATTGAAGAATTTTTAAAGCCACAAAAACGTTTCAGACATATGTTCAAACCAGGAAACGAATGGATGATTGAAGAATTCCAAAAAGAAGTTGATAAACGTTGGCAAGAATTATTAGACAAAGAAAAAATGACAAACAAAGAATAAGTGTATTAAAAAATTGATTTTAAAAAAAATACTTTTGAAAAAGTTTAATAAAAAATGTCTTATGAAAAGATTAAATAGCAAAATTGCAAACAAAAATAAATGCTTTGAATAAATTGAATAGCAAATAAAGAAAGCGAGTAATGATGAAACTTACTAATAGTCAGGAAGAATATTTAAAAACAATATATATTCTTAAAAATACTACTAATGAAATCAAGGTTACTGAAATAGCAAACAAAATGAACAAATCAAAGGCAAGTGTTAATAGCGCAATTAAAACTTTGAACACAGAAGGATTGCTTTCATATAAACCTTATGGAGAAATTGAACTTACAGAAAGTGGTAGAAAAGAGGCTTTGAAAATTATTGAAGCAAATGATATTGTAAAATTGTTTCTAACTGAACTACTTGGTGTAAGTAAAGAAAATGCTGAAATTGAAGCGGATAAAATCAAAACTATTCTTAGTGATGATTCTCTTAATAAGCTTGCAAGATACACGCATAAGGAACTTGGACTTTCAAGTTTGAATTGTATGTATGATATCAACAATGAAAAGTGCATCACATGCGTAAAAAGAAACGTAAAATAATATATTAAACATATATACTTGATTTTTTGACAAGTATGTGATACACTATAAAAAGTTTTTTAGAAAAAAGAGAGGAAATAAAATGGAAGTTTTTAAGAATATAGTTGTAATTATATATATGATAATTTGTGTCGCTATGATTTTAATTACTACCTTTCAAGCAAAAGATAGTGAAAATTCAATTGAAGATACCTATGATGATGTTAAACCAAATAAGTATTTTGAAAAGAATAGAAGCAGAACTAAAGTAGGTAGAATTCAAAAAAGAACAATTATTATTGGAATTGTATTTGCTGTAATGACTGTTTTTACAACAATTATTATGTATATATAATATTAGAAATTAACCCTATTTATATTATCTTAGATGATATAAATAGGATTTTTTTTACTCTTTTAAAGAAAATAAAAAAGTAAGAAATATATAAATGGAAAATTAAAACCAATATTTGCCAAGCAATTGTCAAGTAAAAGGTAAAAAGAATGAATTAAATTTTCTGGGGGAAAAAATGTATATATAATAAAAGAGTATTCGTTTGGAGTAAATGTTGGAGATAACAAAATACATATTAGTGATGAGCATAAAAAATATATATGGTGTAATTATGACAAGGCAATGAAAATGTTACATTGGGATAGCAATAAATCAGCACTTTGGGAACTTAATGAAAGACTAAAAAGGAGGATCAAATGAGACAAGCATTTCAAACTTTAATAATTCCTTATAAAATTGAAGGAAAAGAAATTAAATATTCAGTCTATCTTAGACTAAAACAAAACATTTGGCTGGTGTTAAGATAGATTTTGGACACGAAAGCGTAGAGATGTTATAATAGTTTTAT
>CAYWAH010000015.1:0-22022 GCA_964456505.1 uncultured Clostridium sp.
CATGCTTTACGCAATTTTCACACATCATTCCTTCAATTTTAATTTCTTCTTTCATTATTTTTTCCTCCTTATTTTTTAATTTTACAAATCTTAACCTCAAAGCATTTGTTACTACAAATACTGATGAAAAGCTCATCGCTAGTGAGCCAATCATTGGATTTAATTCTAGTCCAAATTTATTGTAAAAAACTCCTGCTGCGAGTGGTATACAAATTGCATTGTAAAAAAATGCCCAAAATAAATTTTCCTTGATATTTGTTAATGTCTTCTTGCTTAATTTTATTGCATTTGCCACATCAATTAGTGAATTCTTTACTAATATTACATCAGCTGACTCTATTGCAATATCTGTTCCAGATCCTATTGCAATCCCTACATTTGCTCTTGCTAATGCCGGCGAATCATTTATTCCATCACCAACAAATGCAACCTTATTCATATTGTTATTTTGCAAATCTTTTATAATTCTTTCTTTATCCTGTGGCAATACTTCAGCAAATACCTTTTTTATACCAACTTGTTTTGCAATTTCATTTGCAACTAATTTGTTATCTCCTGTTATTATTGCAGTTTTTATTCTCATTTTATTTAAATTATAAATTGCAATTTTTGAATCTTCTTTAACTGTATCAGCAACAGCAATTATTCCAATAAGTTCCTTATCATTTGCAAAGAAAAGTACAGTTTTCCCTTGTGATAACAGTTTATTTGATTCATCTTCAAAAGCATTTGTATTGATATTATTTTCTTCCATTAGCTTGATATTTCCAGCAAAATATTTTTGATTGTTTATTTCTGCAATAACCCCTCTGCCAGAAACTGCTTTAAAATTTGTAACACTAACTTCACTCAAATTATTATCAATTTTATCTAAATTTTCATTATTTAATTTATTATCTAAATTTTTATTTTCAATACGATATTCTTGATTTTCTTCAAACTCATCACCAATACCAAGTCCAATATTTTTTTTCGCTTCATTATTTGTAATTTCAAAAATTTCATTTTGAACTTTTTCAACAACGGCTTTTGCAAGTGGATGCTCTGATAACTTTTCCAACAAGTATGCAATTTTCAAAAATTCTTTTTCATCCATTTTTGTTACAATATCTGTAACTATTGGCCTTCCCTTTGTAATCGTACCTGTTTTATCAAACACAACAGCCTTAACTTCTCCAAGTGTCTGCAAAGCATCAGCATTCTTAAATAGAATTCCATTTTCTGCACCTTTCCCAGTTCCAACCATAATCGCCACAGGTGTTGCTAATCCTAATGCACATGGGCATGAAATAACCAAAACAGAAATTGCAAAGTTAAGCGCTTGTGCAACATTGGCTCCTAACAACATCCATACAACAAATGTTACTAAAGCAATACCTATTACAATTGGTACAAAATAATATGCAATCTTATCAGCTAAATTTTCAATAGGTGCTTTTGAAGTTGAAGCATCCTCAACTAACTTAACAATTTTAGCAAGTGTTGTTTCATTTCCAACTTTTGTTGCTTTCATTTTTATAAAGCCATTTTCGTTTATTGTACCAGATATAACTTCATCGCCAACATTCTTTTCAACTGGAATGCTTTCTCCAGTAATTGATGATTGATTTATGCTTGTGCTTCCTTCAGTAACAACCCCATCAACCGGAATCGAAGTACCAGGTTTTATCACAATAATATCTCCAAGAACGATTTCTTCAGAATGAATTGTAACTTCTTTACCATCTCTAATTACAATTGATGTTTTTGGTGCTAAATTAATAAGTTTAGTAATTACATCTCCTGTTTTTCCTTTTGATTTTGCTTCAAAAAATTTGCCCAATGTTATCAATGTTAAAATTGTACCAGTAGAATCGAAATACAAATTATTCATTGACTCGCTAAAAAATTCTAAATTCCTATGTTCAAATCCATATGACATTTTAAATATGGAAATGCAACCATATATAAACGACGCAGTTGCACCAACAGCAACGAGTGCATCCATATTTGGAGCGAATTTTATAAGGCTTCTAAATCCATTTTTCAGCATGCTTCTATTTGCAACCAAAATTGGAATAGTAAGTATCAATTGTACTAAGGCAAATGTCAAAGCATTTTCAGTACCATCAAAAATTGGCATTGGAATTTTTAACATTTTATGCATCGCAATAATCATAAGAGGCATCCAAAAAACTAGAGAAGTAATCAGTCTTGACTTCATATTTTTTATTGCTAAATCGTTGCTATCTTGTACACGGTTTTTCATTGCTATTGATTTGTTTGTAATTAAGTTTGAATGTGTATCATCAAAATTATTTATATTTGAATTTGAACATGTATCATCGCAATTATTTATATTGGACTTTGAGCAAGTGCCATCACAATTATTTATATTTGAATTATCCAAACTATTATCGATTGTATTTTTTCTATTAGTTTCATTATTAAATTTATTATCATTTAATTCAAAATTGTCTTCAGCTAATGTTGCACCATATCCAGCATTTTCAACAGCTTTAATAATTTTTTTAACATCAACTTTGCTTTCATCTATATCTACGTTCATATCATTTGCAAGCAAATTTACATTTACGTTTTTTGTTCCATCAAGTTTTTCAACTGCTTTTGTAACATGCGCTTGACAGCTTGCACATGTCATTCCCTGAATATTAAAATGCAATTTTTTCATCTGTATTTTCTCCTCTCATTTTTATTTTATCACTCTTGTCAAGTGAATGTAAAGAAAAATTCAAATTTCAAATTTTAAATACATAGTTAAAATAATTGAAATTACAAATTATATATGCTATAATAGTTTTGTAAAATTAATGCGGGTATAATTTAATGGCTAGAATGTCATGCTTCCGACCTGATGGTCTGGGTTCGATTCCCAGTACCCGCTCCATACCAAAAATTACCATATTAAAATGTGTAATTTCATAAAAAATGGGCAAAGATTAATTATCTTTGTCCATTTTAATGATTTAAGATTTCAATAGTTTCATAAATTTAAATTTTAATTTATTTTATCTATAAAATCACTATCTACATTTTCTGCTTCTTCTTTTGAAATATATCCTGCATCAACCATTGATGAAATTACTTTTTTCTGTCTATTTTTACAAAGTTCCTTATTTACAGTTGGAGCATACACACTTGGCGCATTTGGAATGCCTGCCATCATAGTAGATTCAGCAAGGTTCATATCAATTGGGTTCTTCTTTAAATAGCCATTGCACGCTTCTTTAATTCCATAATAGCCATTTCCAAAGTAAATGATATTCATATAGATTTCAAGAATTTCATCCTTTGAATATTCTTTTTCTAGTTCTCTAGCTAAAAACAATTCGCAGAATTTTTTTCTAACATTATTACTATCTTTATCTTCAATTAAATATAAATTCTTTGCAACTTGTTGAGTGATTGTACTTCCACCCTGTTGCAACTCTTGGCTTTTTATGTTAATTACTAATGCTCTTGCAAGTCCAATATAATCAACAGGTCCATGTGAATAATATCTTCTATCTTCTACTGCAACAACAGCATTTTTATAATCTTCAGGAACCTCACCTATTTTTACATAAGTATATTCACTTTTTATTTCATCTATCTTATCTTTTAGTGGAGTCCTCTTTGTTAACTCTTGATAATAAAAGTAACCATAAATCGAGCAACATACAAGGGCAAAAGCAATTATTAAAATTAGTATCAGTATGAATTTTAAAAATTTTCTCATTTTAGTATTCCCTAATTTCTACAAATATTTTATCTTCTTCATCGTATTTTTTAGTAACAATCAATTTTGAAACTTGATTATCATCTCTTATTACAAATTTATTCAAAGCATCAAGTACAACCTTTGCAATATTATCAATATCAGGCTTTTTTGTTGGGCTAATCTCCCCATTTAGCATTTTTTCAGCATTTGCTTTACTAGTATTTTTAGGAATTTTAAAATGCGCAGTAATTTCAATTTCAACTCTTGATTCTATCATCTTAACATTTGGATATTTTATTTTGAAGCATTGCTGGATGTATGTTTCATAATCCTTTGTTTTTGAAGGAGTATAAACATTTCCTGTATACATATTTACACGTGGGCGTTCTTTTCCAACAATTGCACCATCTACTTCGAATTCGTAATTCATTTTATCTCCAATTAATCAATACTTGCTAATAATTTAGGTAATACTTGTTTCTTTCTTGAAACTACACCTTCAAGCATCATTGAATCATTTTCATCTAATTTTTTATCAAATGCTTTTTCAGCTATTTCTTTATCATTTCCAAGAACAATTGCTTTTGAATTGCTGTTAACAATATCAGTAATTAAGAATACCATTACATCTGCTTTCTTATCATTTATTTCTTTTTCCATAGCAAATTCTATTTCTTCTCTTCTTGAGAAAACATCATCAATTTCAATAGTGTTAACTTGGGCAACAATAAATTTCTTTCCTTTTTCGTTAACTTCTTTTGCATCTAAGTTAATTAATTCTTCTGCAGAATATTTGCTTGTATCTGTTCCTGCTTTTAACATTTCAAGTCCATATGCTTTTGCGTCAATACCAGCAATTTTCTCTAATTCATTAAATGCTTCAACATCATGTGAAGTACAAGTTGGAGATTTTAATAATAATGTGTCTGATGTAATTGCACTTAACATTAGAATAGCAATTTTTCTATCTATTTCAACATTATTTTCTTTATATAGACCATATAAAATTGTTGCAGTGCAACCATAAGGCTTTGCTATATAATATAGTGGATTTATTGTTTTAAAATCAGCAATTCTGTGGTGGTCAACAACAGCTAAAATATTTGCATTATCTCTGTTGTCAACACTTTGTGCTAACTCATTATGATCAACTAAAATAATATCTTGACCATCTTCTACACTTGATATTTCTCTTGTAGGTTCCATTTTTAAATAATCAAAAACATATTTTGTTTCATCATTTAAACTTCCAAGTCTAACGGCTTCAGCCTCTTTTCCTAATTTATTTACAAGATTCGCCATGATTACACTTGAGCATATTGAATCTGTATCTGGATTTTTGTGTCCAAAAACTAATATCTTTTCCATAATAATTCCTCCCTTTATTAAAAACATAACGTGCCTATTATATTCTCAATTGGCAACATTGTCAAATTATTTAGATTTCAATCTTATGTATCCAAGTTCTTCCCAATTGTTATAAGCCAAATTCAATCTAAAAACTAATCTAGGTTTAGGGCCGGCTCTGTTCTTATCTATTACACAAGTATAATATCTAACATCAGGATCCTTAAACTTTTGAAGTTCCATTGTTTCATCAAATGTATCAGTCAATGAATATTCATATCTATCTAAGTCTTCATTATGAATTTGTTTAAACAAACATAAAGTATCTAATACTTCCTTTACTGTTCTACTAACAGCCATATCATTTACACTCAAATTAACTGGATCTGTGTCGGTTTCTGCAAGTTGCATTGATGAAGCAATATGCATGTTGTAATTTTGTGCTAGATTTGAAAGAATAGTTGCAGTCTTTTTAAGCTCTTCGCCATTTCCAATATTCTCAATATCTGTTTTTAAAGTATCATAGAATACATATTGTACATGCTCTTTATAATAATAATTCAAAATAACTTTTTCAAGTTCATCATTTGTATGATCAGTAATATCAATAAAATGAATTGAATTATACAAATTTCCAGCAAACCAATTTGTAACCTTCAATACATCATTAAATTCAGTAGAGCATTGTCTTAATCTCTTTATAAAATCAACATGAGATTCATTTTCTTCTTTTATTACAAATCCGTCTTCATCAACCTTTACTTCACTTGGATTGTCTGGTCTATATTTAAAATTCAACAATTGATTTTCTGAAACATGCAATTTTTTTCCATGAATTTTCTGTATTTCTGGATTGTTTATGATTGTTGTAATTAAGCACAATTTCATTTTTTCTTCAGACATTTCGTTTGAAATAACTAAAACTTTTTTTGTATGTACTATTGCTAAATATGCTGCAAGTTTTATTGTAAGTCTACTTTTACCATAGTTTGAAGGCATTGCATATGCAGCAGTTTCACCTTGTCTTATTCCTTTAAATGCTTCAGACAATATAGGAAAAGGAAGTGCTAATCCATTTGTTAACGTATTATCTCCTTCTACCAAGAAATCTGTCAAATCATCATTTAAAACCGCTCTCTTAAACTTTTGAGTTGTTGTTACTTGATTAACAGCAGCTTCAATATCTTCAGGAGACATTTTTGCATATAATTCATAATTCATTATATCTGCAATTTTATCTTGAATATTTTTTACTGGAATACTTAAAAAACTTTTTCTTAAAATAAATAATTTCTTAAGTTCTCTATATGTATCTTCCAATTTGTATTGAGAATTTTCAAATTGAACTTGTAAATCATTTTTTAATTCATATAATTCTTGTGTTTCTTTAGAAAAATTAAATTTCTCTTTTGCTCTATTTGGGGCATATCTTTCGCCATCTGTAAACAATATTTTTTTGTAAACATTTAACAAATCTTCATCAACAAAAGCGCATTCATCATAAGTAAAGTAGTAAACAGCAATTGACTTAACTTGATTTAGCAAAAGACCAATATACCTTTTCTCTAATGTTGTATCTGCTAATTTTTCAGGATAACCAAAATCTTCTTTTTGTTCTTTTGGTTGTTCAAGGAAACTATAGTCATTTTCCTCTTCTTCTGGTTCTTCTACAGGATTTTCACTAAGTTCATTTAAATCATGTTTGTACTCTATTTTATTATCCTTTACCTCAACATTGTCAGGAAAATCGGAAGTTAATAAATCTGATTCATTTTCTGCATTATCTCCCATTTTGTATGTATTTAAAATATCAAGAGTTTTCTTTATTTTTTCATTTTTCTTTTCATTATCATTTTCCATATCTTTAGTTCCTCACTTTAATATAAAATATTTGCGCTCGATGTCATTACATCAAAATTTTTAAAAGTATAAATTATGTCCCCTGCAAATAGTCCAACCAAAATCAAACAAATTATAATTTGTGCTTTCATTGGTACCTTATCAATAATATATTTCTTTACTATTGGGAATACAAAGAAAATATTTATTACACCACACACTGCATAGCAAATGCCACTTTCTAGTGAAACTCTGCTATTAATACATAAAAATTCTCCAGCAGAATTCAAAAAATTCATTCCGGTAATTGCTTCAATATAGAATGAAGTAAAATATTCAACAATCATTCCAAAAATAAGAGTAAAAGCAAATGTAAAAAACGAATTTTGAAATAATCTTCTAATAGATTTATACCTGCTAAGCATCAAAATCAAAAGCCCGCAAATTCCATAAATTGGAGCAATAGGTCCAAACAAAATTCCAGTATTTACGAACATATGAGTTTTCAAGGTAAAAGTGATAAGTTCAATTAAATATCCAACAAATGAAAAAATAAAAAAGTACAATATCAATGAAACCAATTTATAATTTCTATCAAAATTTTTAGCTTTTTCTATTTTCCACATTGTCTAACCTACCTATCAAAAATTTCAAAACAATTTTATCATTTAAGAAAAAAAAACTCAATACATTTTTTAACAATAAACTAAATTTTCACATAATATAAAATACAAATATTAAAAGAAGGAGGAATTTATGAATAATCAAAACACAAATCAATATCAAAATCAAAGTCCTTTCGAATCAAATAACATGATGATTCAAAATATTCCAAATGATAGTAATAATTATATACTAGATAGATTACCAGCATTCCCTGTAAATTACATGTATGGTCAAAGTTATGTACCTATTCAATATATAGATAAAACATTCAGACCTGAAGTAGGTTTAAATATGGGTTCAATTTTTCCAGAATTAATTGTGCCTTATGAGCCAGGTCAAAGTATGGAAGAAATTAACTATTTACAAAAATAGAAAACGTTAAAATAGGATTCAATGTCTTTAAGCAAAAATTCAAAGACAAAATTATAATTTAAAAATAACATAAAAATTTATATTTACAATTTGAATATAATGTAAAACTAAAATTGAAAGGAGTTAAACATGAATTACAATTGTGTAACTGCAAATCAAAATTGCATGCCACAAAAAGAATTATTTAATCAAATTCAAGCACTTGCATTTGCAATAAACGATTTAGCACTTTACTTAAACACACATCCAAATGATAGAAAAGCATTATCACTTCATAATGAATATGCTACAAGTTATAGAAATTACTATAATGAATATGAAAGAAAATATGGTCCATTGACAATATACTCTCCTGTTTCAAAGTGGAATTGGACTAATAATTTTCCATGGGAAGGAGGAAATAATTAATGTGGAACTATAGTAAAATGCTTCAATACCCTATAAACATAAAACATCAAAATCCTGAGCTAGCAAAAGTTATCATAAGTCAATATGGAGGACCTGATGGAGAAATAAACGCTTCACTTCGTTACTTGTCACAAAGATTTGCAATGCCAGACAAAATGTCTATGGCAACATTAAATGACATAGGAACAGAAGAATTGGCACATTTGGAAATGGTAGGAACTTTGGTATACCAATTAACTAGAAATTTAGATATAGACCAAATAAAAGCCGCTGGATTTGAAGCATATTATACAGATCATGGATTAGATGTATATCCACAAGCCGCTTCAAATGTTAACTTAAATACTATGGCAATAGCAGCAAAAGGAGATCCAATTGCCAACTTACAAGAAGATTTAGCAGCAGAACAAAAAGCAAGAGCTACCTATGAGAAACTAATTGATTTGTCAAAAGATGATAAGGAAGTTCAAGATGTTTTGAAATATTTAAGGGCAAGAGAAATTGTTCACTTTCAGCGTTTTGGAGAATCATTAAGAAATGTTCAAGATAGGCTTACAGAAAAAAGGTGCTTTTCAACTTGCGAGGCATCGAAAAACATATAGTAGAAAATTAATTCTTAGATTATAAAAAGCAAGTTAATATTTTTATATAGTAAATAATAGCAAGTTAATATTTTATTTTTATGCCCTTACCGGATTATGCTTTTTTGATGTCACGCAATTCACTTTTAAAAAAAGTGAATTGCGGACTACTGATTTGAAAGTATAATCAATCGCCCTTCGCTTACGCTTCGGTTGCTCGCTGCGCGGGCTTATAAAAATAAAAATATTAACTTGCTTTTTATTATAATAATCTTAAAATATTAACTTGCTTTTATAATATTGTTTTTGCTTTAGTAGGCTATTGTGAACTTCTTGCACATGTCAACTTCAAATCTATCAAACGGATTGAAATTTACATAAATTTCCTTGTCCTTGGTCTTTGCCTTCAAATCTTTGAAATCATCTGGCTTATCTGTAAGAATTAAAAAGCCATTAGGCATATTATCCATCTCTGTCCTTTTCTCTATATGACTTGTAGTAAATTTGTAATACAAATGAGAATCTATGTAATTTGTCTTGCAATAATTGTCAATCAAGAGTGCAATATCTTCATATTTTTTGTCATTCAAATAAATGTCCAAACTCATTAAAGTAATATAAATAGCAGGAAAAGAATTATTAACCAAATTTCTATATGCTTCTCTATCATCAAAAACATATATCTTCCCTTTTGAACTTTTTTTAATATAGTCATCCAATTCAAGACTTGTAACATTTTTCAAAATAACATTATCTGTGATTGATTGAACAATAGTTTCGTTAAGATATTCCAAATTTTTATTTATATTAAGAACTATTTTTATGTTAGCAATATCAGCAATTAAGCAAATAATCAAAGTAGTATATGGATTACCATTTGTAAAAATTATAGAATTTTTCAAGCTACTAGTTTTTACATCATTATAATTTAAAAATGCTTTTGCTACTTCCGTAGCCTTTTTCATATTAAATACAAAGCCTTCTCCATCCTTTTTGCAAGCATTCTTATAAAATATTTCGTTATTATTTATTGTTTGTATGATTTTACTTGTTAAAATCATATTTCCTCCTTCGTTTATTTAATTATGTTCTTCAATTTTATCATCTTTAACATTTAATGATTTCAATATTTCATTTGTCTCTTTATTTCCATAGCCTAATGTTCTTAAAATTGATCTTTCCCAGCTGTCATTTTGATACTTATGGATTGCTCTTTTTACATCACGAGTGTATTCTCTAAAAGACGAAAGCAATTTCCAATCAATACGTTTATTATCATCTCTATCAGTATAAATCAAAGAATATTCGTTTTCATTGTTTTCCCTGCTATCTTGAACCGGTTTATTTTTCATTTTATCAAAGAATTCTTTGTTCAAAATATACGTTGCCTTATCAGTATATTTCATAGATTGGTTGTCTTCTGATGTTCTTATTTTTGACTGTTCAAATATTACCTTTCCTTTATTAGGTAATTCAAATATAACAATATCTCCAAATATATATGATTTTACGTCTTCATCTAACGATTCAAGAAAATGTTTTCTATCATAAAATTCTTTTTGATTTTTATGTTCCTTTTCGGCACTTTCTTTTAATTCATTAGGATCATTTTCTTTAGAAACATTTGCTATTGATTTTCCATGCCTTGGTGCATAATTATCTAATTCCAAATATGGAGTAAAGTATTCATTTTCTGGAGGTTCAATTTTTATTATAGTATTAAAACGTTGTTGATAATTTATAAAATTAGTAGAAGTCTTATCACTATTTTTTTCAAATATTCTAGCAAGCCTCTTCTTTTTTGCATCGACATCTAATGAACCATCTAAAAAAATAGTTTTAATATCTCTATCTTTTAAGATTGTTTGTTCTCTAATCATTTTAGCAACAACTTTATCTGTCTCATCTAGCTGATTTTCGATATTTTTTGAAGAACTTAAATTCATTTTTTTCTCGAGTTCTTCATATTTTTCATTAATGTCTTTTGCTGACAATACACCTAATCTATATTTCGTAATTGTCTCATCTGTTTTTCTATAGTCAATTTTTTGAGATTTTAAAAATCTAATAAAATCTTTTTTGGCATCATCATTTGAATACTCATTAAACAATACTTTGTATTTATTATATTTGTCGATATCAACGTCATCTTTAGAATTTTCTGCATATTTAAGCATTAAGCCAAGTTTTTCAGCGTTAAACATTTTATTTATGTCCTCTTTTATTTCTTCTTTGCTCATATCTTTATTATTTATTTCATCAGAAAGAAATTCTTTGATTGTTTCATCATTTATTGAATTATCAATGTACATGTCTATTATTTTCTTTCCTGACAATCCTCTCTTGCCATTTGTTTCTTTATACATTTTAAATTGTTCAGACAATACAACAGGGTCAGAAAAATTTCTTTTATCTTCTGTTCTAGCTAATTTTTCTTTTTCAATTATTTGCATTATATCATTTTTATCTCTTGGGTCTTTGTTATCGCATCCATAAAACTCTCTAGCGGAATTATAATCTAAATAGCCTTTTTTATAAACAAATTTTGTTCCTTCAATATTGTTTTCAAGTATATTTCCATCAATATCATATAAGTAAAATCCAAATTGCTCTGCAAAATCTTGTGCTTCGCTTTCAGACATTTGCTTAATTTTTTCTGTATATAATTTGTTGTAGTACCTCTCTCTTAAGTTTAAGATTTTATAATAAACATTATCTTTTGAAACTCTAGAAGAAAAACCATCTACAATATTTGAAAGTTCATTATAATACATTTGTACAAAATTATTAGCGTGCTTTTTTTCATCATATTTTAAATATTGTAAATTTATATCAATGTTTTTGTTTTTCATTTCATCAATAAAATTTTTAAGAGCATCTATTTCAACATTTGAATTTATAAAACCAGACATGATTTCATTAGTACCCCAAATTTTTTCTTTAAAAAGTTTATCTCTAAAAGATGCAATTTCATTATCTTTTGTAAATATTATTCTTGAAGCGTTTTCAATGTTTCGATGTGCAAAGAAATATAAGCAATTATCTCTTATTTTTGATTCAGTTTTACTAAGAGGAATTCCTTTTTCTTTCTTTTCATTAATTAATTTTTCTGCAGTTGTATATGTTTTATAAAATTCTTTTATTTTATCTTCAAAATTATCAAACTGAATTTCTCCAATCATAAATTGTTTTAGTTCATCTAATTTATAATTTAAAAGCATTTCTTTTAATTTATCAATGTCCATATAATATTCTACAATTTCATTATTGAGCATATTGTTTACATAATTTTTATTTTTTCCTATTGCAGATTTAAACATAGGTGCTAAACTTCTTTTTAATTGAACATTATAAATTGCATCTTCATAGTCTCTTAAATAATAATCATTGCCAATTAAATTAATGATTTTTTGCTTTTCTTTTAAGCTGTCTTTATCTACTATTTTCTCTGTGCTAAAAACATTTCCTTCAACCCTCATATAATAAATATTTGGAAGAGGTTCTTTCTTTTCTTTTGAAATTTCTTCAAGTCTATCATTTATATAATTTATTAATTGGTTATATCTATTAATCATATCATCAGTTGGGACTTTTAATTTTTGTTGATTTTTTGCAACTTTTTTAGCAGAAATCATTTGTTCTCTAAAATATAAATAAAGTTTTTCAATATCAATATAATCAGCAAATTCTCCAAGTACATTTTGGGCTTTTTGAATAAATTTTTCTTGTCCTTCTATTGTTTTTAGAGAAGCAGTTTTAAAATTCGCAAAAGCATTATTGTTTTTTAATGATACAAAATATAGTTCTTCAAATTTTTCTTCTGTTAAAGAATTTTTTGCTGCTACTAACAAACAATATGGGAAAGTTTCATAAAATGTTGAAGCCATTGATATTTTGTCAATGTTATCATTTGAAATATCTATTAAGTTATTTGTTTCAATTTTAGTAGCCATTTTCAACTCCATTTTATTATTATTTAATTTAATGGTATCACATTGAATCATTAAAGTCCATACTTAAATTTTAAAATTCTGTTGAATTTTTTGTAACACTAATGATATAATTTTATTGAATTTAATTGAAAAAAAGTTGGAGGTAAATATGACACCACATAATGAAGCAAAATTAGAAGATATATCAGAAACTATTTTAATGCCAGGAGATCCTCTTCGTGCAAAATATATTGCAGAAAATTTTTTAGAAGATGCTATTCAAGTAAATTCTTTAAGAAATATGTTGGCATATACTGGAATCTATAAAGGAAAAAAAGTTACAGTATTTCCATCTGGTATGGGAATGCCAAGCATTGGAATATATGTATATGAATTATTTAAATTTTATAATGTTCAAAATATTATAAGAATAGGAACTTGTGGTGCGTTTAATAAAGAACTAAATATATTTGACACAATTTTAGTTGATAAAAGTTATACTCCAGGAAATTTTGCATTTTCTTTTTCTGGTAAAGAAAGTCATATTGAGAGTTCCAGTACTTTTCTAAATGAAAAAATAAAATCCGCTGTTTCTAATAGTAATTTAAAACACAATTTTATTGTTGGCAATATGCTATGTTCAGAGGTGTTTGATTATTATATTGAGGATTTTGAAGAATTCAAAAATAGATTTCCAAAAGAACTAAATATTCAAGGTTCTGAAATGGAAGCTTTTGCCCTATTTTATTTAGCAAAGCATTTTAATAGAAATGCTTCTTGCTTGCTTACTGTAGTTGATTCAAGATATAAAGATTTTGAGGTTAGTGCAGAAGAACGTGAAACCTCTCTAAACGATATGATCAGAATTGCATTAGAAGCAGCAACAAAATTATAAAAAAAATATATATAAATTTAATAAAGGCAAATTATCTTTTTAGAAAATTCTTAGGTTTTCTCGTTTCGGGCTTTGGCTACTAAAAGTTGCTCCGGGGACCCTAACCCAGGCGGAGCAACTTTTTAGCGTAGCCATCGGCAATCAAGGAAGATCCGACAAGCCCTCAAGCTTCGAAAAACACGAATTTTCTAAAAAGATAATTTGCCTTTTAATATATTCTATTCTATTTTATTACATTTGTGAATGATAATATTAAAACTAAAATACCTAATGCAATTCTGTACCAACCAAATACTTTGAAATCATGTTTCTTAATGTAATCCATTAAGAATTTGATGATGTACATTGATACAACAAATGCGGTTATAGTTCCAATTGCAAGAATTAATAATTCTGCCCCTGAAAATCCTAGTCCAAATTTCATTATCTTTAGTAAACTTGCGCCAAGCATAGCAGGTATTGCTAAATAAAATGTAAATTTTGCACTACAAGTTCTAGAAATTCCTATCATTAAAGCACCAATTATTGTTGCTCCTGAACGTGATGTTCCTGGAAAAATTGCAGCAATTACTTGGAATATTCCAATGATAAAAGCATCTAAATATGAAATGTCCTCTATTCTATCAACTCTAGCCTTTTTGTTCTTCTTTGCATTTATGTTTTCAACTATTATAAATACGATTCCAACTATTATTAAAGCAAGTGCAATTGAAAATGCATTGTAAAAATGCGCGTCTGCATAATCATCTAATTTTAAAGCAACGATTATTACTGCAGGTATACATGCTACAATTATTTTGCCCCAAAGGCTTAAAATATTTTTATCAAATTTTAGTTTGCTATCTTCTTTCTTTATTGGCCAAATATCTTTGAAATACATTACAACTACTGCAAGTATAGCACCTAATTGAATTACTACTTCGAAAACGCTCCAAAAATCTGGTGATACGTTTTTAAATTTTATAAAACTTTCGGCTAATATTAAATGTCCTGTACTACTGATTGGTAACCATTCTGTTATTCCCTCAATTATACCAAATATAATTGATTTTATAATATTTAATAACATTTTATCTCTCCTTCTATTATCATAAATATATTAAAGCTTTTATCTAAAATAACTAAATTTAAAAATTATTTTAAAACTTATTAAAAAACTTTTAAAATTTAATCTTTTGTCAGCGAATGTTTCTTATTTTATATTTAAATTTAGCCATTTTAAAATGCCAAATTTACTCATACGCAATAAAAAAGATGCTTCATATACGAAGCATCTTTTAAGCATTTATTATTCTTCTGAACTAGAATCTTCATCATCAGCTGATTTAGCTTCTGGCTCTGGTGTATTATTGTATACTTCTAATATAGCTTTTTGGATCATTTCACGAGTTTCAGGATTGATTGGGTGAGCAATATCTTTATGCTCTCCTGTGCTCTTAATCTTTTTGCTAGGCATAGCGATAAATAATACTCCTTCAGGATTTTCGATAACTTTAATTTCATGTACAACAAAAGCGTTATCGAATGTTACAGAAGCTACAGCCTTTAATCTGTTCTCTGTTTTTACTTTTCTTAATCTAACATCTGTGATTTCCATACTAAATGTTCTCCTTCCAAAGTTTGTATTGTACAAAAAATATTATGTACTATTTTATTATTCGCTAGTAATTTATTTTTTCCTTCTTATTTTTCAAATTTTTTTATATTTAGTCAAGATTCTACTTTTTCGATAATTTTATAATTTTAAATATAAAAATCAGATTCATTCTAAAGTTATAATACTTTTTCATTTAGAGTATATCAAATTTTGTCTTACATTTATGTAACTTATTTTCTTCTTTTCTCTTGTTTTTTTTATGGTTCTGTAATATAATACTTACGCGTATATTATAAATATAAAATTATAATTAAGGAGATGAAAAGCTTTGGCAAACATAGAAAATTTAAAACGTTATAAAAATATTTATATGATTGGCATCGGTGGTGTTAGCATGAGTGGAATTGCTGAAATTTTAAATAAATGGGGTTTTCATATTTCTGGTTCTGATATTACAGAATCATCCGTTACAGAAAAATTAAAATCAAATGGAATTAATGTTTATATAGGTCATCACCCTGAAGAAATGAAAAATATTGATTTGGTTGTATACTCTGCAGCAATAAAGGATACTGACCCAGAAATGCAAAGAGCACATGAATTAAATATACCAACTGCCGAAAGAAAAATTGTTTTAGGTGAAATAACAAAAGCATTTAGAAATAGTATCTGTGTATCTGGTACACATGGTAAATCAACCACTACTTCAATGGTTGCAATGTGTTTCTTAAAAGCTGGACTTGACCCTACTATTCAAGTTGGTGCTTCGTTAGATGCAATTGGTGGAAACTATAGAGTTGGAAATAGTGATTATTTTGTGCTTGAAGCATGTGAATATTCAGAGAGTTTTTTAAGTTTTTCTCCTAAAGCTGAAATAATTTTAAACATAGATAATGATCATTTAGATTATTACAAAAATATTGATAACATAAAAAAAGCTTTCTTAAAATATGTTGAATTGTTACCTGATGATGGCATTTTAGTTTACAATGGTGATGACGAAAATTCTCCAAGATTTTCTCAATATACCAAAGCAAAATGTATTACATTTGGTATTAGCAATCCAACAGTAAACTTTATTGCAAAAAATATTTCTTTTGACGACAATGGTTGTGCTTCATTTGATGTATATCATAATAATGTATTTTATAAAACAATGAAGCTTGCAATTCCTGGTAGACACAATATATATAACGCTTTAGCTTGCATTGCATTATGTGATGAATTTGGAATTGATAAAATTGACATAAAAGAAGGTTTAGCAAGTTATACAGGAATACATAGAAGATTTGAATATTTAGGTGACTTCAACGGAGCCAAAGTATTTGATGATTATGGTCATCATCCTACTGAAATAACTGCTACAGCGGAAACAATGAAAAAGAAAAAATACAATCATTCATGGGTTATCTTCCAACCACATACTTATAGTAGAACAAAAAATTTGCTTGATGATTTTGCCAAATGCTTAACTAATTTTGACAACATAATTGTTACAGATATTTATGCTGCTCGTGAAGTAAATACATATAATGTAAGTTCAAAAGACATTGTTAATAAAATTGATGAACTTGGAAGAAAAGCTTATTATATTAAAGATTTTGATGATATATATGAATTTCTAAAGAGAAATGTAAAACCAAATGATATTGTTATTACACAAGGTGCTGGTACAATTACAAAACTTGGACATAAATTAGTAAAGCCAGAAGAAGAATAATAAAAAAATGATGGATTAAAATCCATCATTTTTTATTTTAAATAATAATTATTCTACATGGCTTTTGATATATTCTACTACATCTCCAACTGTTACAACTTTTTCTGCATCAGCATCTGGAATTTCAATATCAAATTCTTCTTCAAGAGCCATAATTAATTCTACTATATCTAGTGAATCTGCTCCTAAATCATCCAAAAATGAAGACTCCATAGATATATTTGATTCTTGAACACCTAATTGTTCAACTATAATTTTCTTAACTTTTTCAAAAATTTCTTCAGAACTCATTTAATTTTCCTCCCTCTTTTGTTATACATACAATATAACAACGACATTTAATTGTCAATACTTTTTTTGTTTTTTTCACAAATAATTTTTAAAGCCTTTTAGAATAGGCATTTTTTATTTGTAAGAAATTTTTAATAAACAATCTTTTCCATAAACTCTAATAAACTAAAATATATTAACAACAATATTTTTAAATAGCAATACTATTTTATTCTAATGGCTTCTCCATATCTTCTTTTATGTGAGCCATTGCTTCTTTATTTTTATCGGAATCATAAACTTTTATTAATTGATTAACAGCATCATTTTTTACAAATTCTTCTGCCTGCTTGATGGTATACTTAAATAATTTTGCATCACTGCTTCCATGTGCTTTAACAACAGGTTTCTTTACACCTAAAAATAATGCTCCACCGTATTCTTTGTAGTCCATTGTCTTTGCAAAGTTTTTTATAGCAGGTAAACTTGGAATTGCGCCAAGCTTAGTCCAAATATTTTTCTTCAAACTTTCACTCAAAGATTTCTTAACAAATTTGCCAAGTCCTTCAATAGATTTTAATGTATTATTTCCTGTAAATCCATCTGTTATAACAGCATCAACGCCACCTAAAAACGCCTCTCTTCCTTCAACATTTCCGATAAAATTAATGCCTAAATCATCTGAATACTTCTTTAATAATTGATACGATCTTTTCATTAAATCATTGCCTTTTGTTTCTTCAGTACCAATATTTAAAAGACCAATCTTTGGATTTTTAATTCCAACAGTATTTTCCATATATATGCTTGACATTTGTGCAAATTGAAGTAAATTAATTGGTTTGCAATTTGTATTTGCACCACAATCCATTAAAACTAATCTTCCATGATATGCAGGTAATATTCCAGCAAGTGCTGGTCTGTCAACTCCTCTAATTCTGCCAACAAGTAATGTTGCCCCTGTAAGCAATGCTCCAGAGTTTCCAGCAGAAATAAACACATCTCCCTTTCCCTCTTTAAGCATATTAAATCCAACAACCATTGATGAATCTTTTTTATTCATAATTGCTTTTGTTGGAATATCTTCCATAACAATTATTTCTTTAGAATTTTGAATTGAAATCTTATTAGATATTTCCTTCAAACCCTTTCCTAATAATTCTTTAGAACGTGTGTTAAGAACTGCCTCTTGACCAATTAAAACAAGTTCTGTATCATCATCTAGTTCTTCTACAACTTGTGATACACCCATAATAACAGCATCAGGCGCATTGTCTCCACCCATAGCGTCTATAAGTATTTTCATAATCTCTCCTTTTTTTAATTGTTTTCTAAATAACTTTTTTATTTCTAAAAATTACTTGTAATTTTAAACTTCGTATATTAATTTAATATATATTAGTATAAAATACCTTTTATCCATATGTAAGTACCTCATAAAATACATATTAAAAATATATACAATGTATATTTAAAATAATATAACTTATTTAAAATATTGTCAATGATTTCTTGACTATAATTTTTTAATGTTGTATAATACCATTGTTATGGCCCCTTGGTCAAGCGGCTAAGACGCGGCCCTCTCAAGGCCGAATCATGGGTTCGATTCCCGTAGGGGTCACCAAGTAAAAAAACTCTCAGTTAATTTATTTAACTAGAGAGTTTTTTATTATTCAATTTTTTATTTACACAAATATGAGGACTGTAGAATAATATAATAAATATAGAAATAAAAAAATGTTTAAATATAAAAAACAACAAATCTCAGTTTTGAGGATTTGTTGTTTCTTTTCTAATATTTGTATTTTAAAATTCTTTCTTTAAATTGTTTTGGGTATGTTTCACTTATGTCACTAAAAATTTCAAGCCATGCATTTCTTTCATCTTCATCAAATGGAGCAATTCTTTCATAGCAATAAAATACAATTCCATCATTCATATCAAAAGTTCTAATTAGATTGTATTTTTTGCTAATAATTTCATTTTCTGTTATTCCTTTTTTTATTCCAGGAATAATGTGTCCCTTTACAGCTCCTGTACTTTCAACTACAACGTTTGTAACAAATACATATTTACATTTAAGCATACTTGTTGGAAAACCATGTGCACTATCAATTGATGATTCATAAGGAATTACATTATCAAGCCAGAGATCTGCAGGTAAGTTAAAATTAGAAAATGTATGCTTACAGTATTTTCCTGAAGCCGCATTTATATATGCCTTATTATTTTTATCACAATTTTCAGCAATAAAATCATGCATTTCTCTGATTTGCTCATAATTTTTCATTTTAGTTGGGGCAAAGCATATATTAGTTAACAATTTGCCTTTTGAATATTTTATCTCGCTTTGTTTAAAGTTTAAAGCAATAATAATAATAGTGGCAATTTGTAAAATATATTTTATATATTTTATTTTTATACAATCAATTGCAATTATAAAGTCAAAGAAGAATATTATGTATGTTGGGCATAAAATAAGCATTTGGTGCCATCCCATATTTTGTATTCTTGTAAATAGTACAATTGAAATAATGTATGTGAATAACATAGTCAATGTAATTTTTCTTGTATCTTTTTTTACTATACCACAAGTGGCTCCTGCAAGCATGATAATCAATTCAAATATTCCAAGATGATATATTTGAGATTTGATTTCAACACTTAAGCCTCCCAAATTCCATGCCTTATATGATGTAGAATAATTATTAACCAATGTGTATTTTATCATTGGAGAAACTAAAATTCCATCAATAATAATAACTAAAAACACAAGTTTAAAGAAATTTATTAATGTTTGTTTTTTATTTCCTTTATAAGGTGCTAAACTTTCTGTCTTTTTATTTTCTACTGTATTTTTATTGTTTTCGATGATTTTCTGATTGTTATCTTTATCTTTTTCATTCTCTATGTTTTCGTTGTTTTTGCCTGCCAATATAGTAATCAATTCAATTGCACCAAATGAAACCCATAGTCCAAACGCAAAAAACATATACCATCTTCTAGTTATTATCAAGAAAAATGTTGATAATATTAGTACACACCATCTTACTTTTTGTACTTTGCTAAAATCAATATCAATTAGTAAATAAATAATCAATCCAGCCCAAAATAATCCAACAGAATCAGGTTGTCCTTTTATACTTGCTCCTAATATGTTTTGAAATGTTACTAAAAATAACATGCCTAAAATATATGCTAATGTTTTATTTTTCACATTGCATTTGTCAACTAACTTCTTTAATATCATTGCAAAAATAATAAGTGTAGGAATAACACCAACAGCCATATAAGTAAATACAAAAGCATTTGGGGTTTTATTTGTCAAAGCAAAAAATGGAGTGGTAAAAAATAACAAAAAATTTCCATAGTCACTTTTATACGTTGTTTTAACTATATTCTTAAGTCCAGCAAAAAAATTATGCTTAAATAAGTTGAGTAATCCAATTTGTTGCTTATAATATGTTTGATTGTCCCAAGTATATATATATTGCCTATTTAAAATTACATAGCAATATATTGCAATTTGCATTGCAATTGCAACTATCAATATTGAAATGAATATTTTATTTTCCTTTATGAATTTTTTCAAAGTTAATCCCCTCCTTTTTACATTATAATCTTATCACATAGAATAAAAAAATACAATTATATATAAACATATTTTATTAAATACATAATAATTACTTTTTAAAAATTTCGTGTTTTTCGAAGCTTGAGGGCTGGTCGGATCTTCCTTAATTGCCGATGGCTACGCTAAAAAGTTGCTCCGCCTGGGTTAGGGTCCCCGGAGCAACTTTTAGTAGCCAAAGCCCGAAACGAGAAAACCTAAGAATTTTTTTCAAAATTAATTATTGTGTTATTTCTAAAGTATCTAAAGTAATTATTATTTATAATTGTAGTATTGCAATGGATCAACTGGCTCTCCATTTTGCTTGATAGTAAAATGCAAATGGCAACCTGTAGTAACACCATTTGTAGGGTTTCCATTTTCATCAGAATACGGATTATCATTTATTCCATAGACATTTCTAGGTCCAACAGTTCCAATAATTTTTCCTTTAGTAATTTCTTCATCTTTGCTCACAAACATTATTGGAGACAAATGACAATACGATATCTTTAACTCTGGATAATTTTTTAATTGAAGTGTAATTGTATAACCTCCTCCTGCTCCCCAACCTGCAAATACTACTATTGCATCATCTATTGCAAATACTTTTGTATTTTCTGGTGCTGGTATATCAATTCCAGAATGATATGTTGAAGCAAATTCTGTTGGAGCATTTCTTTTTCCAAAATAAGAAGATATGGAAGTGTAATTTTCTACTGGCCAAATAAATCCATATTCAGATTGAACTTGAATAGGATTATTTCCTTCTACATTATTTGTTTTTAAAAATGGAACAATGAAAATTATTAGAATAATAATTAGAATATAAATTGTTTTTAGATATTTTTCAAAATTATTTAACATGAATTTTCCTTAAGTTTAAAGCAACTAAAAAGGAGATGAATATCATCCCCCAAAAACGTAGCACCCTTTTTTAAAGTGGCTAATATTTATATTAGCAATAGTTGGCAGGGGTACTTCGGAGACTAACAAGATTTTTTGAAAAAAATCTCGCGTCGACGTAGCACCCTTTTAAGAAAGGTTAGAATCAAATTCTAACATAAGTTGGCAGGGGTACT
>CAYWAH010000016.1:0-21530 GCA_964456505.1 uncultured Clostridium sp.
ATATAAATATATCCTATTGGAGATAAGAAGTATTGTTTAAATTCTTTTTTTATTATTGCCCACATTATTTATTACCTCCTTTTTTAGCTTTTGACTTTTTAGCAGTTGTTTTTTTAGTAGCTGTTTTTTTAGTAGCCGGTTTTTTTGTAGTTGATTTTTTTGTACCTGTTGTTTTTGTACCTGTTGTTTTAGCAGCTGGCTTTTTAGTAGTTTTGGCTGTTGTTTTAGCAACTGTTTTTTTAGCACTTTTCTCACTAGCCTTTTGGATTTTAGCGCTCTTCTTTTTTTCTTTATTCTCTAGTTTCTTTTGCTTATCATATTCTTTTTCCTCTTTAGCAATTTCAATATCTTTTTCCCACTCTTGGTTAATTTCATCTTTTTTCTCTTGCTTTTCTTTCTTTTTGTCTTCTTTAATAGCCTCTTTACGTTCTTTCTTATTCATTTTAGAAAGTTCAACTTTTCTTTCTTCTTCCTCTTTAATTTTAGCATTTTCTTCATTCTTAATCTCATTATCTTTAGTATTAACAATTGTTAAGAATGCATCTTCAAGAGTATTTTCATTTTTCTTCAATTCGAAAATTGAGATATCATTTTTAGGTAGAACATCAAATACTTTCTTTCTAATATCAACATTTTTATTAGCAGAAATTTTATATTGTACTGTTCCATCTTCATTGCTTTTAATTTTTGTAACCTCGTTAACACCTTTAAGTTTAGACTTAATATTTTTCATATTATTCTTTTTGTCTTCAACAGTTACAATAATACTATTCTCTTTTTTAGTTGCCTTTTCAAGATTTTCAGGCGTATCAACAGCTAAAATTTTACCATGATTGATGATAACAACTCTCTCACAAATTTGACTAACCTCTGATAAAATATGAGAACTCAAAATAACAGTATGCTTTTTACCAAGTTGCTTAATCAATGCTCTAATTTCAGCAATTTGCTTTGGATCCAAGCCAACTGTAGGTTCATCAAGAATTAAAACTTCTGGATTGCCAACTAAAGCACCAGCCATGCTAACTCTTTGCTTATATCCTCTAGAAACATTTCTAATAAGTTTGTTTTGAACATCTGTTAAACCTGTTTCTTCAAGAACATTTTTAATCTCTTCTTTTTTATTTTTTCTTTTGACTCCCTTTAGATCAGCCATATAGCTGACAAACTCTTTAACAGTTAAGTCTTTGTATAATGGAGTACCTTCAGGCATATATCCTATTTGTCTTTTTGCTTTAATAGGATTTCTTGAAATGTCATATCCATTTACGATGACTCTACCTTTTGATGGCTCAATAAAACCTGTAATCATATTCATAGTAGTTGACTTTCCTGCGCCGTTAGGTCCAAGGAATCCAACAACTTCATGATCTTTTACAGTAAAACTTATATCATCTACTGCAACAAAATTGCCATACTTTTTTGTTAGATGTTTAATCTCAATCAAAGTTTTTCCCTCCAAATTCATAAATTTACGCCCCTATATTATCACGTTGTATTTACGAAATCAAGTAATCTGCGAATTTTCACAAAAAATTTACAGATTCAAAAAAAATATAAAATATCTTTTTCTAAAAATTCTTTGGTTTTCTTGATTCGTCCTTTTGCTACTAAAAATTGCTCCGGGGACCCTAGCCCAGGCGGAGCCAATTTTTTAGCGTAGCAATCGGAGCAAAGCTCCGACCAGTCCTCATACTGCGAAAAACACGAATTTTTTTCAAAAGATATTTTATAATTTAATATTAAATGAAAAAAGGTTTGCAGATTGCAAACCTTTTTTCTATTTCGTATAGCCCATCTTCTCCATTTCTTGGAATCTCTTAATCTTAAGAGTGGTAGTCTTAATCAATGGTTCTGTAGTAATTGTAACATTATGAATATACTTGTAAGTTGGCATAGTTTTGTTAACTTCCTTCATCTTCTCCTCAAAGAATTTTTGCAATTCCTTCTCTTTAGAGATTTTGTATAACTCCTTGCAAGCATCTTTATCATAAACAATCTTAACATGTAGTTCAAGGTCATTAGGATCTCCATTTGGATCAGCTGGCAATCCATAAACAAATGATTCTTTTATTCCATCAATTCTGTTGATAACATTTTCAATTTCTTCTGGGTAAACATTCTTACCATTTGCTAGAACAATAACGCTCTTCTTTCTTCCGCTTAACCATAAGAAACCATCTTTATCTAAATATCCTAAATCTCCTGTTTTAAACCAACCTTTTTCAAAAGTTTCTTCATTAGCCTCTGGATTAGCATAATATCCAAGCATTACGCTTGGTCCTTTTGCCCAAACCTCGCCAACTCCTTCATCGTTCTTATCTGCAATTTTTATTTTTACACTTGGTAATGGTCTTCCTACTGAACCAAATCTAACAACAAAATCGTTTCCAGCAGAAAGTACTGGTGATGTTTCAGTTAATCCATAACCTTGGTAAATTCTGATTCCTATATCATTAAATCCTTTTTCAACTGTTGCATCAAGTGCTGCTCCACCATTTACGCAAAGTCTTAATTTGCCACCGAATTGTTCATGTATTTCTTTAAATACTCTTCTCTTTATATCAATTCCAACTTTTGAAAGTGCTGTTGTAAATTTTATTCCCATTTCAACATCATGCATCTTTCCTTGCTTTTCAATTTCATTCATTAGTTTTCTGTACATTATTTCATATAATGCTGGAACTGCAATCATACAAGTACATTGATATTCTTTAATATTTTTTTGAATATGTATTAAACCATCACAAAATGCTGTTGAACATCCTTTATAAATTGCATGTAAAAATCCAACCGTGCATTCAAATGTATGGTGTAAAGGCAACAAAGATAAAAATCTATCTTTTGTTGTCAACTCAATTATTTTTGCAATATCCATTAAGTTATTGCAAATATTTTTATGTGAAAGCATAACTGCTTTTGACATTGAAGTAGTTCCTGAAGTAAATAGCATAATAGCCATTTCTTCATTGTTGATTTCAGCATCTATAAAGCTTTTATCTCCACCTTCAATAAGTTCTTTTCCTTGAGTAATCAACTCTTTCATTGAGTAAATAGATTTCGTTTTCTTTTCTAAATCCATTGAAATATAATAACGTAAATCTGTTGTTTTTCTCTTTTTAATATCATCCATTACTTCATTATATTTTGAAGAATAAAATATTGCTTGAACACCAGATCTAATTATTAATGATTCTAATTCATTTTTTGGTAAACTTCTATCAAGTGGAACAATTATTCCTGTGCCACAAACTGTTGCCATATATACTTGTCCCCACTCTGATCTATTTTCAGAAATAACTGCAATCTTCTTTCCTTTTAATCCCATTGAAATTAATTTTGTGCCTAGTGCATTTACTTCATCTATCCAATCTTTAAAATAAATATATCCTAGTTCTCCCTCTTTGTTTTTCTTATAAACATACATAGGTCTGTCAGGAAATAACTTACGAGTTTGATTCATCATATCTTTTAGATCATTTATTTTTCTTACTTTATGTAATTTTTGTTTTTTAGGTTCTTCTGTTTCTGCTAAATAATCTCTAAGTTCTTCGACATCATAGCCCTTTTCTCCAAAATCAGCCATGATTGATTCAAGTGCTTTTCTTTGTCTTTTTTTATTCATTTTACGTAGCTTCCTTTCTATTAAGCTTCTCGTATTATACTATAATTCAAAAAAATTTGCAATATGAAGAAAACTACCATTATTCGTTCTTATTATATATTAATTTCATTGAATTTATCATTAAATTACAAGTGTAAAAAGCACAATTGAGCAGAGCGCCACAATAACCTTCAAGATTATATTTGCTTTTCTAAGTTTTTTATTTTTAGCTTTCAATTTATTTATTTCTTTAATATGAACTTGTTTCTCAATAAAATTATCGTTTCCATATTTGGTTAAAACGTTTTCCGCTTCCCTAATAACAAAACTCTCATCAAAATTAAAACTACTCATAAGTATTTAATCTCCTTACAAAAAGATTATTGCCACTTATAAGTAGTTTATACAAATTATATTAATTTTAGCACCATTTTTTTGTCTTTAAATTCTTTAAATTCTACGTGCCTATTTTTATATTCTTCAGGGGTTTCTTCTATTTTTCCGGTATAAACCAAATTATCTCCATCATATAAATCGATAGAAACTAATCTTATATCATCTAACTTCATTTGTTTATTTGCCTTTCAATTATAGGTTTTCTTTTTCCTCTTTAATAATTCCTGTTGCAACTATTGTAACAACAACTTTGTTTCCTAATTTTTTATCGATATCTGTACCAAAAATAATATTAGCATCTGAACTAACTTTTTGAGAAATAAGTTCTGCGCTTCTATTGATATCATCTAATCCAATATCTTCTCCACCTTTGATATTGAAGATAACGCCTTTTGCTCCATCAATTTCAGTTTCAATTAATGGGTTTGATAATGCTTTTTGAGTTGCTTCCTCAATTTTATTTTCGCCTTCAGATTCTCCAATACCCATATAAGCATAACCTTCATAACTCATAACTGTTCTAACATCAGCGAAATCGACATTTATTGTACCAACTGAATAAATCAAATCAGTGATTGATTCAACTGCTTGTCTCAAAACATCATCAGTTAATTTGAAAGCATCAACCATTGATACATTTTTATCAGTGCTTTCAATCAATTGATCATTGTTAATAATAATTAAAGCATTAACATTTGGTTTTAATTTTTCAATTCCCATTTTTGCTCTAATGCTTCTTAATTTGCCTTCAAAAGAAAATGGAGTTGTTACGACTGCAATTGTCATTATTCCCTTTTTTCTAGCAATATCCGCAATAACTGGTATGGCGCCTGTTCCTGTTCCTCCACCCATTCCAGCAGTTAAGAACAATAAATCAGTTCCATCTAATATTTTTTCAATTTCCTCTTGGCTTTCTCTTGCAGATTTTTCTCCAACTTGTGGATCTGCTCCAGCGCCCATTCCATTTGTAAGTTCTTTTCCTATTTGTAGGATTTTGCATTTGTTAGTGTTAGCTCTCTCTAAAATTTGCTTTTCAGTGTTTATCAAATAGTATTCTGCACCGTGTACATCGGTTTTTATCATTTGTTTAACAGCATTATTTCCACCGCCGCCTATTCCAAGTACTTTAATTACTGTTTGCTCTGGTGTTTTATTTTGTGCTCCATATTCTAACACTATCTTGCCCTCCATTCTCATAATATAGTGTCTACATTATACTATAAAATTGAGATTTTTCAAGAGTTTTTGCAAAATTTTATGTAAATTTTTTATTTAAATCAATTCATTAAGCGCTTTTCTCATGCTCTTTTAGCTCTAATCTTAATTTGTCACTTATCATAGCTATAAATTCACTATTTGTAGGTTTGCCCTTGTTTGCTGATATAGAATATCCAAAAATATTTTCAACATCTGTTGGATTTCCTCTACCCCAAGCGACTTCAATTGCATGTCTTATAGCTCTTTCAACTCTAGAAGGTGTTGTATTATATTTATAGGCAATTTCTGGATACAATATTTTGGTTACTTGATTTATAACGTCCATATTATTTACACCCATCATTATTGCTTCCCTTAAATATTGGTAGCCTTTTATATGTGCTGGAACTCCTACTCTATGAATAATATTTGTAACTTGTGCTTCCAAGTTTTCTCTACTTTTTTCATCATCTAATTCTATATATTGTACTTTCAATTCTTTTGATTGGCGCATTGATTTTTTCAATTCATCAGGGTTAAAATCTCTTATTTCCTTTATCCTTTTTATTAAAAGAGTTATATCAAATGGTTTTACAATGTAATATTCTGCACCTAGTGCAATTGCTTTTTGAATTACTTGGTCTTGACCAACTGCAGATACCATTATGCAAATTGGTCTTTTAGCTAACTCTGTTTCGTTTAATTTTTCTAGTACTCCAATTCCATCGAGATGTGGCATAATTACATCTATTAAACAAATATCTGGACATTTTTCTACTATTTCCTTATATGCTTCCTCACCATCTCTTGCTATTCCAATTACATCAATTTCATCATCTTTCTCTAAGTATTTCTTTAATGTACGTAAAAAATCATTATTATCATCTGCTAATACAACTTTCGTTTTAACACTCACTTATTTTTCCTCCTATAATTTGTTTCTGTAAAATTTTACCATTTCATTATAAAAGCAATATTTTTATTTTTCAATACAAAATACTTAAATTCTACATCAATAATAAAAAAAGCCTAATATATAGGCTTTTTTTCGTTCTTATTTATTCGACAAATTTCGACATCTATCTAGATATTTTAAAATTTAATTTGATATTTTTTGTAATTATAAAATAAACTATGTATTTAAATAAATACATAGTTTAACACATAGTCTAGAAATTTTTAATATGCTTATTTGTAAATAATAAATTTTTTAAGTCCCTACTTTTATAATTTTTCAATCAATACATTCTCATTAATCAACTCAATTTTTGTATTATTGTAAAATTTGCTCTTTACAATTTCAACTTTTTTTGGAATAGTTTCAAAAATAATTTCCACATTTTCTTCATAATTTGTGGATAATATTTTTATTTTATTTGATTCACAAATGTTTTCAAATGTTTTTACTTCATCATAATTTATTGAAATCGAATATGTATTTCCAAATTCTACTTCAAATATTTTTGCTTCTTTTAATGCCTCTTTAGTTGTATCACTATATGCTTTTACCAATCCTCCGGTACCAAGCAAAATGCCACCGAAATATCTTGTAACTATTGCAACAACATTAATTAAATCTTGACCTTTCAAAATATCAAGCATTGGCAAACCTGCAGTACCAGATGGCTCTCCGTTATCCGAAAATTTTTCTATTACTTGGTTGTTTTCATACACTCTATACGCATAGCAATTATGTTTCGCATCAAAATATTTTTTGCTAACCTCATTTATTTTTTCAATTGCTTCTTTTTCGTTTTTCACAACAAAGATATTTGCAATAAATTTTGATTTTTTTATTGTAAGTTCAGCACTTACATTTCCATCCAATTTTTTCATAAATTTTCCTAAAATTTTATTCATTCATTCCAGCAGTATATCCTGTAGAATATGCAATTTGTAAATTAAATCCGCCAGTATATCCATCTACATCAATTATTTCTCCAGCAAAATACAAACCATCTACCAATTTTGATTCCATTGTTTTTGGATTTATTTCTTTTGTTGAAATTCCACCCGCTGTAATAATCGCTTCCTTAATAGGTCTAAATCCATTTACATCGATTGCAAAGTGTTTCAAATTTTTGATTAGTTCTAATCTTTCTTCTTTTGTAATTGTGTTAACATGTTTATTTTCATCTATTTTGCTAATTTTTATAATAACCGGTATCATTGCTTTTGGAAGCAAATCATTTAAACTATTTTTTATTTCTTTATTTTGATATTTTTCAAAATCTCTAAGAATTCTGTCATTTAGTTTTGGGTCATCAAGACCTGGTTTCAAATCAATTTCTATTTTAGCATTTTTCATTTTTGTTCTAACTAAATGTGCTGAAGCACTTAAAATAATTGGACCAGAAACTCCAAAATGAGTAAATAACATTTCGCCAAAATCATCATATACTTTTTTGTTGTTTTCATATACATTCATTCTAACATTTTTTAATGTTAATCCCTGTAAATCCTGGCATATTTCAAGGCTCTCGCCTTCTGTTGTAAGTGCTATTAAAGATGGACGTAAATCTGTAACTGTATGTCCAAGTTTCTTTGCCATTTTATAGCCATCTCCTGTAGATCCTGTCATTGGATAACTTAATCCGCCAGTTGCAAGTATTACTTTGTCAGCATCAAATTTTCCTTTATTTGTTTCAACTCCAACTACATGCTTTTTTCCATTTTCATCATCTTCTACAAGTATTTGTGTTGCCTCTGTATTTAGTAATACATTTACTCCATCAAGTTTTCTTTTCAATGCTTCAACAACATCTTCTGCTCTATCACTAACAGGAAATATTCGGTTGCCTCTTTCATTTTTTGTTGGGATATCAATTAAATCAAGTATGTCCTTATTTGTAAAATTATTGAAAGCACTATACAAAAAACGACCATTGCCTGGAATATTATTTATAAAATCTTGCATTGGCAAACTCGATGTAATATTGCATCTGCCTTTTCCAGTAATGCTTAATTTTTTTCCAAGCCTTGGCATCTTTTCAATTAGTGTAACTTCATTTTTATTATTGGACCTTTTGCTAGAAATTGCTGCCAGCATTCCAGCTGGTCCCCCTCCTATTACTACAACTTTCATATATACCTCTTTATGCGCAAATATAATTGAGTTTTGGCGTCGTTAAACTTCAATGAAAATATGTTCAACGTACAGCAAGTACGCCTCACATATATTTCATTTCGTTTGCCTAGCCAATTCCTCAATTCTATTTGTGCTTTAACTTTTCGCTCAATTGCCATTGAACAAGAATTGTGGCTTTGGCTAGGCGTGCAAAAATGAAAGAAGTGCGAGGTGTGCTTTTTGCACATTGAGCACTTTTTCTTCGAAGCACAACGACGCCAAAACGCAATTATTGTTCAAGCAAATTGTTAATGGCTTTCATAATACCAAGTTTGCCATATTGATAAGTCAATCCTCCCTGTTGAAAAGCCACATAAGGTGGTCTAATTGGTGCATCGCAACTAAACTCAATTGAAGACCCTTGTGTAAAAGCACCAGCAGCCATAATTACCTTATCATCATAACCAGGCATATCATCAGGAACTGGAATTGAATTCGAATCAACAGGCGAACCCATTTGAATTCCTTGAATATATTTTATTAATTTTTGTTCATCATTAAATTCTATTGTTTGTACAATGTCTGATCTTGTATCATTCCATTTTGGATCAACTTTATATCCCAAATTTTCAAGTACTTTGCTTGTAAGTACTGCCGTTTTCAAACTACTTGCAACAACACTTGGTGCAAAAAATAATCCTTGTAAAATTTTTCTATTCATACCTAGAGTTGGGCCAACATCTCTACCTTCTCCTGGTAAAGTTAAACGTTCTGCAACAAGTTTAATCAAGTCTTTTCTACCAACTACATAGGCTCCGTTAGGTGCAATTCCTCCACCTAAATTTTTTATTAATGAACCAACTAAAATATCTGCTCCTAAATCTGATGGTTCAATTTTATTAGTCAATTCTCCATAACAATTGTCAATCATTATAATAACATTTTTATTGACTTTTCTAATTGTTTTAATAACTTTTTCAATTTTATCTAGTGTGATACTTTTGCGTAAAGCATATCCTCTTGAACGTTGGATTTCAACTAGTTTAACATCATTTTTTGCAAGTCTATTTTCAATTTTTTCATAATCAAAATCGTTGTCAATTAAATCTATTTGTTCATATTTTACGCCAAAAGATTTTAAAGAGCTCTTGTTTTCTCTTAATCCTATTACCTCATCCATTGTGTCATAAGGTTTTCCAGAAATACTAATCATTGTATCATTAGGTCTTAACATTGCAAAAAATGTAACGTTTAAAGCATGTGAAGCTGATATGAATTGACCTCTAACTAATGCATCTTCTGTATGAAAAATATCTGCAAATATTTTTTCAATTACATCTCTTCCAATATCATCATAGCCATATCCTGTTGTTTCTCCAAAATGAATTTCAGATAATTCATTTTTTTGAAATGCTTCTAATACTTTTTGTGTATTATATTCGCAAATATCATCTATTTTTTCAAATTGATCTTTAACTTGTTTTTCCGCTTCATTAACTAAATTTCTTACACTATCTTTTACGTACATCTTAAATTTCCTTTTTATTCTTCATCATTATCATTTTGAGTTGCAGTTGATTCATTAACTTGTTCACTTGTAAAATTAATTGTATCAGGTTGTTGTTCTGTATCTGCTGTGTAAATTATATTTCCAATGTTGTTGATTACTTGATAATATTTAGACAAGAATTTTACATTGTTATCACTAAGTTCATAAGTTGGCTCAACAACAACATTGCCACTTGTATCAAGTACGCCCCATTTTCCATCTTTTTTAACACCAACAAAATTCTGATTTTGTTCAGTTACCATTTCATAGATATGAGAAATAACTTCATTTCCATTTGCATCAACAAAACCCCACTTGCCATTTTGGTAATCTGCAAAAATTTTATTGTTAGGATACAATTCTTTATAAGACTTTTCTTTTCCATCAAAATCAAAATATTTCATTCCATTATTAGAAAGAATTTCAATATAATTATCTAGCTTAATAAATTGAGCATTTGTTAATCCTTTAACAATGTTTCCATTTGCATCAATCAAATCAATTTCATTGTCTGTAAGTTTATATGCTTCAAGTATGTTTGTACCATCTATTTGTTGAATTGTATCATAATCAAATGGAACTTTAACATTTCCATTTGCATCAACTATACCTGTTTTATTATCTTTTGTTGCAATAAATAATCCATTTTTAAAATATTCAATGTAAATATAATCTCCGCTAAGTTGTTTATTATTTTGTTTATCAACAATATTATAATAATTGTTTTCATCAATAATAATACTATAATCATTATAAACTTTTGTAGAGCTTTGGAATGTAGTATCTAATTTGTTTCCTTGTTTATCAAATACCAATCTTGTGCCTTGCTTTGTTGCATTTATATAATCGCCACCGATTAAAATTGTTTCATAATCAATTGGAACAATAACTTTTCCATTTAAATCATATACTCCTGATGCTTGATTTTTTGTAACAATCAAAACTTTTCCTATTTTATCATAAGCAATGTCTGAAAATTGATTTTCTATAATTTGTTTTCCATTTTTTATAAGTCCATAATCTCCTGTTGTTGAAGAAATTAAGTAAACATTTTCGTCCTCTGCTATGTCATTAATTCTATCTAATTCATTGTACATTGGTTCAGTTATTATCTTGCCCTTATAATTTGCATATCCATATCTGTAGCCATCATCTGTTTTTACTCTTAAAATAAATCCTGTTTTAGCATATTTATTTTTTTCGCTATAATATCCATCAGATGTGATATCATCATAATCATTGTTTATTATTTTTTTGCCTTTAGTATTTATTATTCCATAGAATCCATCTTTTTTGACTTTTAAATAACCTTCTTTACAATCAACATTTGAAATTTCTTCATAAATTGCATCCGTAATTTTCTTACCATCAAAATCAACTAGTCCATATTTTCCATTTTCTTTATATTTTAAAACTGATTTTTCATAAGGTATATTACTAATAAGAGGGTTAATAGCAATAGTGCTAACCTCTTCATATTGTGTAAATATTTTGTTATTAGATGCATCAATAGCCCAATATTTAATACTATCTCCATCCAAATTGTCTGTTACAATAAATACAGGTTTTGTAGGATTGGGGATGTTAATATCTTTGTATATTGTATCAATTACTTTATTTCCATCTTTATCAATAATTCCATAATTTCCATTGTCTTTTAAAATATAATATTGAAATTGATCAGAACTAATCTCTTCTATATTTACATTTTTATTTTTTTGTAGTGCAAAAAATACTATGCATCCAATTATTGCAATTATAGCAATTATTATAATAAATTTAAGTTTTCCGTTACTTTTAGTCATAGTAAATTCCCCTTATAAAAATATTATTTACAATTATATAATCATTTGATTGTTATGTCAATTAGTTTGCATTCGTTATTTTTTTCTTTTATTATATAATTTTTTTACTATTAAAATCATAATTTACATCAAAATGATGTAAATTATTTTACTTTATGTTTAATAATTTTAATTTTTTATGTTATTGATTAATGTCGCAGAAAAATTCTACACCATTATCTTTATTTTCAACACCATATTTGTTTCCATAGCTATTCATAATTGCCTTTACTAGTGCAAGTCCAATTCCAGTACCACCATCTTCTCTATTTCTTGAAGAATCAACTTTATAAAATCTTTGCCAAATTTTATCTAAGTTTTCTTCTGAAATTCTCTTTCCGGTGTTAAACACGTATAATCTAACTTTCTTTTGTTTTGTTTTTTCACATCTAATTACAATTTTCTTTTCGCCTTCACAATGTTTAATTGCATTAGTCAAATAATTATTTACAACTTGTTCAATGTATTCCTGATCTGCATTAACCATCATAGGATTATTATTTTCAAATTCAACTTTAATATTCTTTTCTTTTAACACAACAGTTTCTCTTCTTAATTCTTCTTCGATAATTTCATTTAAATTGAATTTTGAATCGTTAAACTTTCTGCCTTCATTTTCAAGTTTCATTAATTCAAGCAATTCTTTTACTAGCTTGTCCATCTTTTTTGCTTCATCAATTATTACTTCAGCATAGAATTTTCTTGACTCTTCATCACTGTTAACATTATCATACAATCCTTCTGCATAGCCTTGTATCAATGCAATTGGAGTTTTCAATTCATGAGAAACATCTGAAATAAATTGTTTTCTCATTTCTTCAATTTTTGATTTCTTTTCAATATCTTTTTCAAGTTGATTATTATTTTTTCTAAGTTGTTCAATTGTCATTTCCAGTTTATCTGACATCTGATTAATATTTTTTCCAAGTTCATTTAATTCATCTTCTCCATCTGTAATTCTGTACTTCTCACTGAAATCCAAATTTGCAACTTTTTTTGTAATTCTATTCAATTGAATGATTGGTTTTGTAAAATGTCTTGAAATAAATGCCGAAATTATAATTGAAACCATTATCATCAAAACTCCAATTAAGATTAAAGTTTTTGAAGAAATTTTTGCAGCTTCTTTGATTGGTGAAGTTGGTATTTTTATAAATAATTTATACCCATTATCTAGTGTTGAATATAGTAAAATAAATTTGCTATTTGCCTCTTGTACCTCAAATATTTCTATTCCATGTTTTTCATATAATTTTTTCTTTCCTGTTGTTACATTTTCTATTTTTTCAATTGAAGAAAGTATATTTTTATTTCCTGCATAAACTACATTTTTTTCATTGTCTTCAATCAAAATTTGAAAGTTGTTCTTTATTTCTAGGTCTCTTAAATTTTGATCAATATCATAAGGTGTTATGCCATTGTAATAAGTGTTTATTGAGTTTCTAACATCTTCTGCAGATTTTACTTTTTGATAAGTATAAAAAAAACCTGAACTAGCATTATTTATAACAACTATAATAAAAACAATAAGCATTATCGAAGCCGATAATGCTAAAGACATTCTAAATTGTATTGAATTATATCTTTCTTTTATTGACATTTTTTCCACCTATTTTACTTCAAATTTATATCCTACGCCTCTCAATGTTTTAATATACTTTCCACATTTTCCAAGTTTGTGTCTTATTTTTTTGATATGGCTATCTATTGTTCTTGAATCTCCATAATAATCATAATTCCATACATTATTAAGGATTTTTTCCCTCGATAATGCAACATTTTCATTATCTAGTAAATATTTTAATAACTCATATTCTCTCAAAGAAAGCTCAACAGGTTTTCCTTCTACTGTTACAGTTCTACCTTCTGGATCTATTTCGATTCCACCAAAGTCTTTAACTTTATTTGTATCTTTTTCTGTTCTATTTAATATTGCTTTTATCCTTGCAACTAGTATCTTAGGGCTAAATGGTTTGGAAATATACTCATCAACGCCTAATTCAAATCCAAATAATTCATCTTGTTCTTCTCCTCTTGCTGTTAACATTATAACAGGTACTTTAGATGTTTGTCTAATTTGTCTAAGTACAGACCAACCATCTAATTTAGGCATCATAACATCAAGCAAAATAATATTTATTTTTTCTTGATTTTCTTCAAACACTTTTAATGCTTCTTCACCATCTCCTGCTTCTAATGTTCTAAAGCCTTCTTTTGTAAGGAAGTCTTTAACCAATTTTCTTATTCTTGATTCATCATCAACTATTAATACAAGTTTTTCGTCCATATTAAGCCTTTCTTTCTTGCAAAATCTACTTTTTTCGATTATATTCTATCATCTGTTTTTGTCTATTATGTGTCCAAAAAATTGACTTTTTGTAATTCATTGATTTTATTGATGTTTTGAATTATTTTTTACAGCCGGTGATTTTTTTGTTGTTGCTTTTTTAGTAACGTTTTTTTCTTCAATAACATGGTCTAAATTGACTCTGTCTCCAGGCTCTTCTTTGATATAAATGTTTCTTCCTGGATATGCTAGAGAAACTCCTTGTGTTTCCAAAATGTTTAAAATTGTTAGGTTTATTTTGCTACAAAAATCTACATATTCATTATAGTCTGTAATTGTTGTTTCAAAGAAAATTGCAATGTTCAAGCAGTCAGTCTTTATTTCTGAAAATCTTACAACAATAGAATCCGGGTTTATATCTTTATTGTATTTTAAAATAAATTTGATTTTTTTAATAACTTTTTCAACGGTAGCTTCACTTGTTTCAAGTGCTAAAGAAAAATTCTCTTTGAAAATTCTCTTCGTAATTTTACCCCAGTTCACAATATTTGAAGTAATTAAAACACTATTATCAAATATTACAACTGTATCTTCTATTGTTCTAATTTTTGTACTTCTCCATGTTATGCTTTCAACTGTTCCTGATACATCTCCAACTTCAATCCAATCTCCAATTTCAAAAGTTTTATCAGAGATAATTGCAAATCCTGCAAGTAATTGCTTGATTAGATTTTGCGCTGCTAAAGCAACAATAGCACTTCCAATTCCAATACCAGCAGCAAATCCCCCAAGGTCAAAGCCAAATTCTTTTAATGTTAAGTATGTTGCTGTTAAATATAGTAAAAATGAAATTATTTTTTCAATTACTCTAACTGAAAATTCATCTTTCTTTGTTGTAGGACCTTTTGTATATTTTCTTGTAATATATTTTTGTAAATCAAATATACCATCAATTATAAATGCAACCGCCCAAATGGCAATAATTCTATAGCATTGATTAATAAATTTTTGTTGGATATCTGATAAGTCAAAAATATTTAAAGAAATATAAAGTCCTAATAAATTTATAATCGCTCTTAATCTTTTATAAATTTTTGTGTTCTTTATTTTTTTCTTTTTGTTATCATTTTTAGTAAAAAGATTGATTATGCCTGATGAAACTGGCGCACTAAAAATAATAAATATTATCAACACAACAAGCGCAACAATTAAATCAATTATTTGCGACAATTCAATTTGATCCATAAAGGTTTTTATAGAGTTTAACCAATCTTCCATTTTATCCTCTGTTTTTCTACAATTTTTCAGTTTAATAATATCGTTAAAATGCTATAAAGTCAATGTTTTTTAGATTACATTATTGTAATATGTTAGTTACTTTTTCCCTTTTATTATATCTTTTATAATATATGTTGGACGATCTTTAGTTTCTATCAAAATCTTGCCAACATAGAAATTATTTATTCCTGAAAGTATATTTTGTATTGCTGTTACGATAAGTATAATTGCAAAAACAATCCAAGCAGAATTCAATCTATTGCAAGCAAAAATTATTAGCAAAATGATTGAAACTATCAATTGGAAAATTCCAAATTTAATTTGCCATAGTAAAGGTTTAACACTAAAATCTGTGATTCCATTTATTGCATAATTGAAAAGTTTTGATAAATTCCATGTTGACTTTCCATGTTCTCTCTCTTTTACTTGATAAGGCATATAAAAAATATTAAATCCAACATAAGCAAATATTCCTTTAGAAAATCTACTTTTTTCGCTCAATGAAAGTACTGCTTCAAGAACATTTCTTCTAAACATTCTAAAATCACTGGTAGTTTTTCCAACGTCAAGATTTGTTTGTTCTGACATAACCTTATAAAATTTTGTTTTTAAAAATTTAATTAAAAATTTTTCTTTTCTTTTTTCTTGATATGCTGCAACTTCATCATATTCTAAATGTTCATCAAGAATTTTTTTCATATCAAGCAAGTACTTTGGGTTTTGTTGAAGGTCCGCATCAATTATTGCGACATATCTTCCATTAGCCTCTTTTAATCCGGCAAACATTGCTGATTCTTTTCCAAAGTTTTTAGAAAAGTTTATTATTTTCATGTTTTCATTTATGCTTTTTTCTAGCTTTTTTAAAGTATTATCTTTTGATCCATCATTCACAAAAATAACTTCGTAATTTTTTATTTTTCCTTTAAAATTTTTATTTAAAGTTTTTATGAAATTTTCTACATTTTTTTCTTCATTGTAACATGGTACAATTATGCTAACATCCACCATATTATTTTCTAGCTTTTTTTCTTGCATTATTTACTCCCAAGGATTAAAATATCAAACCTATAATATCTTTAAAATGCCCATTTGTCAATAAAATGTGTAATAAATCATAATTTTTCTTTGGCCTTTTCAAAAATTATTTAAGATTGAACAGCTATAACTATTGCTAAATTATTAAAAAAATGTTATCATAAGAACATAGATTAACAAAATTTTACAAGTAGTTTATAAGGAGTAATTAATGAAACTTGTTTCTTGGAATGTAAATGGATTTAGATCTGTAATGAACAAAGATTTTTTAGGCAGTTATAAAAAATTGAATGCTGATATTTTTTCATTGCAAGAAACAAAGATGCAAGAAGATCAGTTAACAGATGAAATGAAAAAAATTGCGCCTTATGAATATTGGAATAGTGCTAAAAGAAAAGGTTATTCTGGTACAGCAACATTTTCAAAAATAAAGCCAATTAATGTTACTTTTGATTTATCAGATGAGATGAAAAGTAAATTATTGGAAATAATGAAAAAAGATAGCTTGTTATTATCTGAAACTTTTGAAGGCAGGTTAATTACTTTAGAATTTGAAAAATTCTATTTATTAAATTGTTATACTCCAAATTCAAAAAGAGAATTAGAGCGTTTAGATTTTAGAAAAGAATGGGAAGATGAAATTAGAAATTATCTAATTGAGTTAGACAAGATAAAACCTATTATTTACTGTGGAGATTTGAATGTTGCACATGAAGAAATAGATTTGAAAAATCCCTCATCAAATCACAACAATGCAGGTTTTACAGATGATGAAAGAAATAAAATGACAGAATTACTCAATGCAAGTTTTGTTGATACATTTAGATATAAATATCCAGACAAAGCTAACGAATATTCTTGGTGGTCATATATGTTTCATGCAAGAGAAAATAATGCTGGCTGGAGAATTGACTATTTCATTGTTTCAGATAGAATAAAAGATAAAATTGTTGATGCAAAAATTCATCAAGAGATTATGGGCAGTGATCATTGTCCAGTTGAATTAGAAATTGATTTGTAAAGATTAAAAATTTTCAAATTTTACTGCTTGTTTTTTGCTAATAAAAATCAAAGATTTAATAAAAATAGGCAAATAATTTTTGATTAAATTTTAATACCAAAAATTAATTTAGAAAAATATATTTCAGATAATGAATTTTAATAGTTAAAGAAAGGAGGCTGTATGAAACACGCAAAACAAAGTAATATAGGAACAAAAAGATGGTTTTACTATTTATCACTTGGTATTATTCTAATCATTGTATATAAATTCTTTGATAACTTTAAAGGAATTGGCTCGTGGTTAGGTAGATTTTTCTATGTATTATCACCATTTTTAATTGCAATATTAATCTCATATATTTTGTATCAACCTTGCAGAACAATCGAAAAGTTTTTAATGAAACATACAAAAATGAAAAAGACCAGAGGTTGGAGTATTACAATTACCTTTGCAATTGTAATTTTAATCATTGCATTATTGATGAGATTTATTATACCAATTCTAATAGAAAGTATAAACGATTTATTCTCAAATTTGCAAAATTATTATAATGCAATTACAACAAATGAACTAGAAAAAAATTGGGCACCATTCATACAAGAAAATATAATTAAACCAATTGTAGATTATTTACAAACTATAGATTTAAAGCAATTATTTACAACGGACAAAATCGTAACATATTTGAATTCTTTAAAAGGAATGGGAATTGCATTATTTAATATAGCAATCGCTATTATCTGCTCAATCAGGATGCTTTACTCAAAAGAGAGAATATTGGCTTTCATTGATAGATTTACCAAGGCCACTCTTACAGAAAATGGATACTATAGATTTAAAAAATATTTTAAACGTGGAAACATTATTTTCTTCAATTTCTTTGCGAGCCAGTTCATTGATGCATTAGTTGTTGCAACATTAATGACTATTTCACTTTCAATAATAAAAGTAAAGTACTCTGTTCTACTTGGAATTATGATTGGATTGTTCAATTTAATTCCATACTTTGGTGCAACAATCGCTGTAATTATTGCAATACTTGTTACAATTCTAACAGGAGGCTGGCAACAAGCATTAATTGCTACAATAGTTATGATTATTGTTTCACAAATTGATGCAAATATTATTAACCCAAGAATTACAGGAAGTAAGTTAAATACAAATCCACTTCTTGTTGTATTTGCATTAACAGTTGGTGGAGCATATTTTGGAATAGTTGGTATGTTCCTATCAGTACCAATTGCAGTTCTAATAAAAGAAATGATTGAAGATTATATTAAGAATAAAGAAAAGCAAAAAGAATTAAAAGAAAAACAAGCAGAAGAAATTCCAGAAGAGATTACGCAAGAAGAAAACCGTGTATAAAAATTTTTTATACACGGTTTTTATTGTTTGGTGCGACAGAAGGGATTTGAACCCCCAACCTTCTGATTCGTAGTCAGATGCGCTATCCAGTTGCGCCACTGTCGCATATATAAAATCTAATAGCTAATAATAGTTATTAGATTTAAATTATTATTTAGTTTTATTTGATAATTAATTTTTATTTATATTTGGTTTTTATTTAATATTTAACTTTAGTTAATATTTAGCTTTAGTTAAATTCCTTATCTATTTTGTAAAGGATAAACCAGTTTGTTATTGAATCTACTATTAATGATATTCCTTCAAGCCTTAAAATAAAGTTTGCAACACCATTAGGATTTGCAATGATTATAACACCTAATATTATTAAGATTGTTGAAATGATTATTATAGTCAATGAAATATTTGAATCTACTGAGCTATTGCTAATCATATCAACGATATTTTTAATACCATTTGCAATAACAATTGCACCAACAATTATATACATTACTGAAATAACCCATGATGGATTAATAAAAATCGAAATTGATAAAATAATTGCTACGATATCAATAATGAAATTTAATAATTGATTTCTATCTTTGGCTGTCTCCTTATAATTTGATATAAACATTAAACAACCCCAAGCACCATAAGCAAGAATTACAACACCAATAACAATACTAAAGGCTTGTAGAATACTTGTTGGAAAGCATAATAGCAAAATACCTATAACAAATAAAATTGTATTTTGCAAGTTTTTACTCATTTTAAAAACTTTGAAAAAATCATAGTCCATATAAATTTATTCCTTTCTTCCTAATTCAATTTTATATTCTTCGCTTTCAAATGAATTAGTTGATTAGCACAAAATTATTATACCACAAAAAAATAAAAAGTAAATAGAAAAATTAAAAGAGGATGATTTCATCCTCTTTCATTCATAATATTTTTCTATTAATACCAACCATATCTGCATGAATGTGACCAAGCATTTGTAGGGTTACCATATTTACCTTTAATATAGTTAACACCCCAGTTAATTTGAGTTTGGTAACTTGTTTGCCAGCCAGCACCCATTTTACGACCAGGTAAGGCTTGTGGAATACCATAAGCACCACTTGATTTATTGTATGCATTTGGATTCCATCCACTCTCTTTATTCCATAATTTTACTAAACTTTGGAATTGGCTATCGCTCCATCCCATAGCAGAGCATCTTGCTTTTGCATATGCTTGATATTCTGAAACAGAACCAGAAACTCTACCGCCATATCTTGAAGTAGTTGTTTTTGTCATTACTTCTACAATTTTATCAACTTTATCTTTAATTACATTTTCAGATAATTTTGTTTTTTCAATTTCGTTTCCATTTTGGTATTTTATTCTGTATGTTACTTCTTTAATACCATTTGAACCGGCTTGAACAACCTTATTTTGAGTTGTTGAACTTCCATTTGAAACATCTTTAGTAATAGTTTCATAAGGAATTTCTTCTTGTACTGTAACTACTTTTTCAATGATTGACTTATAGCTTTCAAGAATTTCTTCTTCAGAGAAATATGATACATCCGCTATTTTTTGTTTTTCACCCTTTGTAATTACGATTGTATTATTATCTGTTAAGTTATCAGTTTGTAATGGAGAGACAGACTCACCATCTAAAACTACAATTTTATTTTCTTTTAGGATATCTCCAACGTTTGAAGATGTCGTTACAACATTCATCTCATAACCGCTTGATAAAACGATTTTAACTGTTTTTACTTTTTCATTTGAAGCCATAACTCCAAACATACCTGTTAGCATAAAAAATATTATGGATATTATTAAAATTTTCTTTAGTGAAAATGTTGTTCTGTCCTTCTTATTTTGCTTACTTATATGTTTTCGCATAAAACCTCCTTTAAGTAACAACACCCTTATTATAGCATCTTTATATTTTTTTGTCAAATTTACCGATAGCAAAATAAAGTTAATTGCTTGAGGCCGTAGGCTTTTCGTTCATTACTATATTATGCAAAAATGTATAAAAATATAACATATTTACAATTTTACTTTACATAAGTTGATTTTTTTCATATTCGTGGTATAATATATATATGTTACAAACGTACATATTCCTCTATTTTTTCTTTGAGGAGCCTGTACATTATAAGGATTGCATTTTTTAGGAGGCAAACTATGGAGAAAAGAACACAAGGTTTGTACATTAAGATTCCAAAGAGTTATACGGAATTCGAAATGGAACAAAAGGCAAAGGAATTGGACAGAATCGAGATGTATGATAGTTTAAACTATGATAAGCTATCACAATATGATGAAGTTCAGTCTATTAGCTGGAGTTGCGATGCTTTTATTGCAACAAAGCATGATCCTTTTCATCAGCGTTTAGTAGATGAAGATGGAAATTCAATCATTGATTATGACTTAAAGTCAATAGAGCCTCATGATGAATTTGTCATCTATACCACAACTGACGGAAAGAAGGGCGCATCAACCTATGATGGAGTTGAAATAATTCCACCAAAGTATGAATTTTTGTTTTTTCAAAACTCATTTTTTATAGCTAGGAAAGCAGAAGATTTATATTTTGACATTTTCACTATTTCGGGGACAAAGTTAAATAATGACTATTATGTCACTAACTACTTCCCATATTTGCAAAAAAATGGTGAATTTGGAATTAAAATAAAATGCATTTTTTCAAAAGGGGATTTGCCCTTTGAAAAGATAGTGCGTGCAATACCATCAGTTTTTGCTGCACACCTTTAAAATTTCAAAGAGGAAAAGAAAAGTCTGCAATTGCAGGCTTTTCTTATTTTTATAATTTAAATTTTGCATAAAATTTTTTTGTAATTTTTGGGTGACATTTTTGCTTTTAATTACTTAAGACATTATCACTTTTAATTAATAAATTTAT
>CAYWAH010000017.1:0-21525 GCA_964456505.1 uncultured Clostridium sp.
TATGTATGGCATTAAATTATTTGGAATTCCATTTGGAGATTCTCCTATCAATCCACTTTCATGTGCACCAATTGGGTTGAAGTATCTTAGTAAAATTATGCTCCACGAATTATCTGAAATATAAATATCGTTTAAAATTCTCTCTGTCATAACCTTTGTTTCACCATAAGGATTTGTGGCATTTCCTGTTTTTGCATCTTCACTAATTGGAACTTTTTCAGGATTTCCATAAACTGTTGCTGATGAGCTAAATACTATTTTCTTTACATTATGTTTTTTCATAATATCTAATAAGACTAATGTTCCACCAATATTATTTTCATAATATTCGATTGGCTTTTGTACAGATTCTCCTACTGCCTTTAATGCTGCAAAATGAATTACATAATCAATATCTGGATTTTCTGAAAATATTAGATCTAATTTTGTTTTATCTAATAGGTCTGCCTTGTAAAATTTCAAATCCTTTCCTGTTATTTTCTTTACATTTTCAATTGCAGTTTCTTTGCTATTGCACAAATTATCTACTACTATAACCTTGTATCCTGCGTTTAATAATTCAACACAAGTATGTGAGCCTATAAATCCTGCTCCTCCTGTTACTAAAACTGTTTTTTCCATAATTAATTTCTCCTTTCAATTTTCTTATAATTTAGTTTTATTCTAAGTTTATAAAAAGCATTTATAAAATAATTTATCTTAAAGGTAAATTTTTTAACTAATATTTTAATTTTTTTAAATAATAATATTATTGTTATGATTTTTTATTTACTTTTCAGTTTAATCAAAAATAAATTTTGATTTTACATATTCGGCAACTGAATCATAATCAATTCCAAATTTTTTCTTTAATGTATCTGCTTTTCCAGATATTCCAAATTGATCGTTAATTCCTATTCTATACAATTTTTTAGGACATTCTTCACATAATATTTCTGCAACAGCACTTCCTAATCCACCTATAATGTTGTGGTCTTCAAGTGTAAATAATAATCCGGTTTCTTTTGCAGATTTTACAACCATTTCTCTATCAATAGGTTTTATAGAATACATATCAATAACTCTTACATCAATGTTTTCATCTTTCAAAATTTCTTGTGCTTTCAATGCATCATATAATACATCTCCATAAGAAAAAATTGTTCCATCTTTTCCTTCGCCTATTTGTGAAGATTTTCCTATTTCAAATTCTGCATCTTCTGTATAAATTATTGGTGTTGCGCATCTGCTTAATCTTAAGTAAACTGGCCCATCATATTTCAACATTTCTCGTAAAAGTGCTCTTGTTGAAATGTCATCAGAAGGTGCTAACACTGTCATATTTGGCAAGCCTCTCATCAAATTAATGTCTTCAATTATTTGGTGTGAAGCCCCATCTTCTCCAGCAGTTATTCCTGAATGTGAACCGCATAACTTAACATTTGCTTTTGGATATGCTATGCTCATTCTTATTTGATCATATCTTCCAGTTAAAAATGTTGCAAAAGTTGATATTACAACTTTTTTACCGCATGAAGCAAGTCCAGATGCAGTACAAATCATATCTGCTTCAGCTATTCCATTTTCTATAAATCTATCTGGATGTTTATCTCTAAAATAACTTGTTTTGGTTGATGTACATAAATCCGCATCAAGTACAACAAGATTTTTATCTTCAACACTAGCAAGTTCTTTTCCAAAACTTTCTCTAGTTGAAATTAAAACATTACTCATTCCATTCTCACTTTCTTTACTTGTTAAGTTCAATAATTGCTTTTTCATATTCTTCTTGATTTGGTGCTTTTCCATGCCAAATAACATTGTTTTCCATAAATGACACGCCTTTACCCTTTGTTGTTCTTGCAATTATTGCAGTTGGCATTTCCTTCATTTCTTCTGCTTTGCTAAATGCAGACATAACTGACTCGATATCATTTCCATCTATTATCAATGTGTTAAAGCCAAAAGAACGAAGTTTTTGTTCAATGTCTTCATATTGAATATTTTTAACATTTTCAGTACTTTCTGTAAGTTGTAATTTATTTGCATCAACAATTAAACAAAGATTGTCCAATTTGTACTTTGAAGCAGTCATACATGCTTCCCAAATCTGACCTTCCTCTATTTCTCCATCTCCAACTATGCAATAAACTCTGTAACCCATTTCATCCATTTTTGAAGCAAGAGCCATTCCATTTGCAATTGATAAACCTTGTCCAAGAGAACCAGTTGAAGCATCTATTCCTTGTAATTTTTCTGCATTAGGATGTCCTTGCAACGGGCTATCAATTTGTCTTAAAGTTTTCAATTCTTCCTTTGGAAAATATCCTCTCTCTGCAAGTGTTGCATAAAGTGCTGGAGCAGCATGTCCTTTAGACAATACAAGCCTATCTCTTGATGGAGATTTTGCATCATTAGGATCAATGTTCATCTCATTAAAATATAAAACTGTTAAAATTTCAACTAATGAAAGAGAACTTCCTGGATGCCCTGATTGAGCATTATAAATTTCATCTATTATGTCAATTCTTATTTTTTTTGCAATTTCCTTTAATTCTTCTACTTTAGCAATTTTCATAGAAATCCTTTCTCTATTGTAATAATAGGTTTATCAAATTCTTAATAGTTTTAATTTCTTTTTTTCTTTGGTATATTTAACCTAATTTAATTCTAAAATTCCTTACTTATCATTTAATAATCACTTTACATAAGTACTGTGATTTTACCTTTAAATCAAGCATTTATTCAAATTTCTATTCAAGTTTTCACTTGCATTTCTAAAAGTACTCACTCACTATATCACAATCAATTATAAAGTTCAAGGAATTTTGCACTTTGTGTAGATTTATTTAAAAAAGTGTGATATATTATAGGAAATTAGAAATTTTAGTAGATACTTTAAAATATATTATTATCACAAAGTCACTACTATTATGTAAAAAGTTTATTAAAATTTATGGAGCAAACCTATGAAAAAAAATCAACAAAAAAATACATCTTTTAAAGAAAATTTTTCTAACTTATGCAAAAAATTTCTAACTAAAGAAATTATTTTGTATCTTGTTTTTGGAGTGTTAACAACAGTAGTATCACTTGCAATTTACTATGCTAGTGTACTTACATTTTTAAATCCAGATAACGCAATTCAATTACAAATTGCAAATATTTTATCTTGGATTGCAGGTGTAACATTTGCTTATTTTACAAATAGAAAATATGTTTTTGAAAGTAAAGAGCAAAATAAAATAAAAGAAGCAAGCAAATTTGTTCTTGCAAGAGTTGCAACACTTGTAATGGATATGGCTGTAATGTGGTTAGGCGTTACAATACTTCATGGCAATGATAAAATAGTTAAATTAATTTCACAAGTTATAGTAGTTGTTGGAAACTATGTATTTAGCAAACTATTTGTATTTACCAAAAAAGAAATAGAAAAATAAGGAGGCAATTTTGGATACATCTGAAAATGAAATGCTTGCAGAAAATAAAGTATTAATTCTTTATGTACTTAATAAATTAAACAAGCCAGTTACAAATGATGTATTATATAGTATTATAAAAAGTGCTAAAGATGTAAATTACTTTTACTTTCAGCAGTTCTTATTAGATTTAAATGAAACTAAATATGTTAAAAAATTTGAAAAAGGAAATCAGCTTTTTTATGAGATTACAGATGAGGGTAAAAAAACGCTTGATTTAACAATAGACATGTTACCAGGAATAATCAAATTAAAAGCAGATACAAATTTAAAATCAAATATTGAAAACTACGAAAATGCTAGATCTGTTGTGGCAGAATTTACACCTTTAAGCGAAAAAGAATTTGAAGTTGATTGTAAAATTGTAGAAAAAGGTGAAGTCATTTTTGAAATAAAAACACTTGCCTATTCTCGTGAGAATGCACAAGCAATTGTAGATAATTGGAAAAACAATGTTCAAACATTGTATCCAAAATTGTTGAAAGATCTAACAGAAGGCTCTATTAACAAGTAAATAATATTTGTGTTTGATTATGCTTTATTTGATTCTACTTTTTATAATTTTTGAAAATGTTATTAGAATAAAATATTTTAAATTTTATTGATAATCAAATTAAATGCTAATCAAATTAAATATTTGCTATGTATATTGATAACTTTTATTTGTTATTTTTACTGATTGTTTCATTTAAAAATTCTTTTTTATTAAGTATTTAATTTTTACCTATTTCATATTTACTTTAATGGAAAAATATGTTATAATAAATTCAGTTTCGGGGATGTAATGGTTTCGACATTAATCCAGAAATACCAATAGCGAGTAGTGGATGGTTGCTTTGGCCACTTTAAATCAAGCAAACTTAAATATAAATGCTAACGACGATAGAGAATTAGCTTACGCTGCCTAGTTATAGGCTTTGCGTTCGTTCTAACGAAATAGCCTACTGATTTTATTAGAGCGTCATTCTAAAGTAGGAAATTAAACTATTTTTTCTGCGGAATAGTTTAATCATTTAGCAGATATAATTAATCTCTCTTGTTATATTAGTATGATTAATTGAATTTTTGTAATATAACTACACTCGTAGAAGTTGATATGGAAAGATTATTGGACATGAGTTCAATTCTCATCATCTCCACCATTTTTTATTAAAATTATTTAAATTATGTATAATAAAATACTATAAAGGAGAAAGTACTTTTTGAATAATAAAGGTTTGGAAATAGCTAAAATAATAGATTTGTTAAATAAACAAAATATTTACTGGACAAAGCATTGTTTAAATAGATTGCAACAAAGAAATATTAAAATTGATGATGTAAAAAACGCAATAAAAACTGGTAAAATAATAGAATATTACTATGACGATTATCCTAATCCAAGTTGTTTAATTCTAGGCTATTCAAAAGAACATTCTTTTTTACATGTAGTATGTGGTATAAATAATGAATATCTATTTATTATAACAGCTTATTATCCAGATTCTAACCAATGGGATGAAAAAATGGAAAAAAGGAGGAACAATTAATGAGATGTTTTACATGTAATGGTCAATTAGAAGAAAAAAAAGTAAATTATGTTGTTGATTTAGATTCAACAATTATTATTGTAAAAGGCGTTCCTGCTAAAGTTTGTAAAGAATGTGGAGAGCAATACTTTGATGATGAAACAACAGAAAAATTAGAAAAAATAGTTGATAATTTAAAGAATTTTTCTGCTGAAATTACAGTTGTAAACTACAATGAGAAAGTTGCTTAATAAAGAAACAAGAGGCGCAATTGGATCAGTAAAACCAAGCGGATGGCACACAATAAAATATGATGGAATTGATGGCAAGTATTTATATAATAGATGCCACTTAATTGGATATCAATTAACGGGAGAAAATGCAAATCCAAAGAATTTAATTACAGGAACAAGATACCTAAATACTAAAGGAATGTTACCTTTTGAAAATATGGTAGCAGATTATGTAAAAGAAACATCAAACCATGTAATGTATAAAGTTACTCCAATTTTTCAAGGGAATAACCTAGTTGCCTCTGGAGTTCTTATTGAAGCAGAGTCTGTTGAAGATAATGGTGCTGGAATAAAGTTTAATGTATATTGTTACAATGTTCAGCCTGGTATATCAATTAACTATGAAAATGGAGATAGTTCACAAGTAGGTTCAGCTAATACTGGCTCAACCAATAATTCTTCTCAAACTAGTAACTCATCTCAAAATTCTAATAAAAATATTGAGCAATCAAATTCAGATAATAAGCAGACAAATACATATATATTAAATAAAAATACTAAAAAATTTCATAATGTAAACTGCAAATCCGCAAGTAAAATAAAAGATTCAAACAAAGAGCAATTTACAGGTACTAGACAAGAATTAATAGACAAAGGATATGAACCTTGCAAAATATGTAACCCATAAAATTGATTTATCTAGTAAGTTTAAAAACACAAGATACTTTTATAAAAAAAATTATTACACATTACAAAAATCAGGTATATCATATTATGATATACCTGACTTTTTTATATTTTTATGTCTTATTTTTGATTTCATGTAGTTGCCAATTCTTGCCAATGACTTTTGATTTAATTTGTAACTATATAGTAATGCAAATAATAGAGCAATAGTATTAAGGCTCCAATAAATTGTACTTGATAGTCCTAAATATTTTGTATAATAAACAACGCAAATAATTGCAACAATTGTGTATGGTACAACCATATTCATTTCATTCAATTTTACATAATCTTTTAATTTATATTTTCTATATAAATATACAATAAAATCTGCAACTATTGTTGAAATGCATGCAGCCCAAATTTGCATCTTCATCATCAATGCTAAATCAATAATCAAATTGATGATAGCGGCAATCGCTGTTGTCTTCCCCATGATTTTTGAATTCTTGTATGCTATAAAAATTCCACCATAAAATGAAGATAAATTTGTAAAATAATTTGCAATCATTATTACTGGAATATATTGAAATGCCTCATTATAACTCTTGTTAATTAAAATTGGAAATACAAAAGGCATAACTGCAATCAAACATAAAGTAACTGCATATAAAAAGTTCTTTGTGTCTTTATATATTTCATTATAATATTTTAACTTGTCTTTTTCCTTGTTTATCTTTGTGGCTGATTCTTTCCAAGCAGTATAAAAATAATTGAACAATACTGTAATTATATATGGAAACTTACTTGCAATAGCATAAATACCATTTGCTGCAGAACTAATCATATATGTTAACAATACTCTATCAGACATATTTATTATTTTCCATGAAATACTATTAGGAACAAGTGGTGCAGAATATTGAAGCATTTGTTTCATCAATGGTTTTTCTGGCTTTGATAAATATGTTCTTAAATGTAGTATTTTTGCCACAACAAAGAATGTAAAAATATTTGCTATTGAGTTAGCCCAAAGTAACCCCTCTGCAGATGGTACGAAAATCAATACCAAAATATTTAATATAATTGTTACAACACCTAAAATAAAATTAGATATTGAATAAATTTTTATTCTGCTAAGTCCTCTTGAAAATGCATTTGCTACATCAACTAATACATTTGAAATAACAAATATAATAAAAGACAAAATTAGAAAATTAGAATATGCTGTTGTCAATTTTAAAACTAAAATTCCAATTGGTATAAAAACAGCAATTCCAAATATGCAGTAAATAATTGTTTGACTTATTACTCTTCTTTTGTCTTCTTCTGTTTCTGCATCAAGTAAAAATCTGAATAGTCCCTCATCCATTAACATCGTAATTATAGGTACTAGAAATAATGATACTGTACACAAAAAATCATAAGTACCATATTCTGATGCAACCATTCTTGCAGTAAAGAGTGGCAATAAAATGTATGAAAGTACTTGTGTGCTTATTTTTCCAATAGCAACAATTACTGTATTTTTAGCAAGTTGGCCTTCATGGCTCATTTGTATTCCTCCCTACATCTATTTAAAAAACATCCAATTTTACTAATTATTTTCATCTATAATTTTATTAAGCAAAGCAATCAAATATAAAAATTATTCCGTTTAATTGACTACATTTTGTTAACTACATTTGATTGAAAAATTTATATTTTTTAAGTGCAAATAAGTTGCTTTATTATTTAATCTTATTTGCAAAGTCTATCAATTTCTTTTTCAAGACTATCATTAAATTTTTCTGTGTTGCTTTCAAATTTTTTAGGTGTAAAATCTTTATTAATCAATTCTTCTAATTTTGAAAAATCATCCAATTTTAATATGTAACCATCTTTTGCAAATTCATTAAGAATATCAAGTTGATGGTCATTTACATGTTCATTGTATTTTTTTAATCTAGCGGCAACAATCATTTTTTTGTTTAATTCAAGTCCATGTATAATTGTGCCAACACCTGCGTGAGTTATAATAACTCTGGCATTTTTTATGTTTTCATCCATTGCTTTTTGAGACATATATTTTCTTTTTTTAACATTGTCCTTTTTGAACTTATAATCTGTTGAACCACTTTGTACAATTATTTCTTCATCAGTTTTTAAATTATCAACCGCTTCAAGCAATCTTTTAAATTGCTTGTCTTGCGTTCCTAATGTTACAAAAATCAAATTGATTCCTCCAATTTTTTATAAAAATTTGTACATAATCTTATTTTAATTTTGTATAAACTTTATTTTTGTTTTCATTTTTTTATTATGCTGTATTTTAAATAACTATAAATTAAATTTAAAATTTATAGTTCTAAAATACTCCTCCAAAGTATTTAGCTTTTGGGTATAATTTTTTCATAGATTTCCATTGTACAATAAATGTATTTGCAATTGGATAAACGATTCTACCTGCCAATGTTCTTCTATTTATGCTAGCATACGTTTCTATCCAAATCACTTTTTTAAAAAACATTTTTGCAATAAAACACATTGGCACAGCAGTATGTGTACCCGTTGTTATAACAACATCAGGCCAATACCTTAAAAAGTAAAATAGACTTACGAAAAAATTTATCAATAGTATAAAGAAATATCTTATTGGTGTTTTTCTTGTACCATATAATAAGTAATGGATTTTGTTTTTATATTTTTCTTTATACACTTTTGTTGACGCAGTTTTTTCTGTAACTATTTGATAGTCATATCTATTAAATTCAATTTTTTGAAGTTCGGCAAAGTGGCCGCCTTCACTGGATATAAACAATACTTTTCTCATCTTTCTCCTGGTAAGTTTAGTAATAATTGCGTTTTGGCGTCGTTGAACTTCAATGAAAATGTACTCAACGTACAGCAAGTACGCCTCGTACATCTTTCATCTCGTTCGCCTAGCCAAAGCCACAATTCTTACTAAACTTTTATATTGTATAAAATAATTTATTTTTTTTCATATATTCAACGACGTCAAAACGCAATTATTGTTTAACGAACCTGGCTCTACATTTTATTTGGGCACTCAATTCCAAGAAGTCCTAAACCGTTAATCAAAGTAATCTTTGTCATATAAGTCAAATATAAACGAGCATTTTGCAAGTCCTCATCATCACAAATTACTTTATTATTATTGTAAAATGTTGAATAAGTTTCTGCCAAATCTAATAAATATCTTGATAAAATTGATGGCTCATTTTTTTCACAAGCACTAACAACAATGCTATGAAATTTAGAAATCAATTTTACTACATCCATTGAATACTCATCAGTTAATTTTGTTAAATCAACTTTTGATGGATCATTTACAAAATTTGCTTTCTCCAAAATACTGTTAGATCTTGCAATTGTATATTGCAAATATGGTCCTGTTTCTCCATTGAAATTAAGAGCATCATTCAAACTAAATACTTGGTCTTTAACTCTTGATTCTTTCAAATCATCAAAAATCACAGCTCCTATTCCAACCTGTTTTGCAACCTCTTCTTTGTTTTCAATGTCCCTATCTTTCATGATTTCATTTACTTTTGAAATTGCTTCATTAAGTAAATCTTCTACCTTTACAAAATTTCCTTTTCTTGTAGACATTTTTCCTTCTGGCAATCTTATCATACCATAGCTTACATGCTCTAATCCATTAGTATATTTTTTATCTATTCCTAAATATTTAGCAACTGCAAATACCTGCATAAAATGCAATTTTTGTTCTGATCCAACCACATATAAACATTTGTCAAAATCATAAGTTCTTGCTCTATATAATATAGCAGCCAAATCACGAGTTGCATATATTGATGAGCCATTTGCTTTTTCAATAATACAAGGTGTGCTTATTCCTTGGTCTTCCAAGTCAATTATTTTGGCTCCATTTGATTCTTGTACTTTTCCTGTTTTATTAAGTATATCAAGTACCTCTTGCATTTTGTCTGAATAAAAAGATTCTCCTGTAATAGCATCAAATTTAACATCTAACAAATCATATATTTTGTTAAACTCAACCATACTCAAATCTTTAAATTTTTGCCATAGCTCTACACAATGTGGATCTCCATCCTCAAGTTTTTTAAATGTTTCTCTGCATTGTGCTAACACATTTTCATCTTCTTCGCAAAGTTTATTTATTCTTGCATAAATCTCAGCTAATTTATCAATAGGATTTTCAGAAAAATCATATTCGTTTCCCCATCTTTCATATCCTTCAATAAGTTTTGCAAATTGTGTTCCATAATCTCCTAAATGATTTATTCCAATTGCTTTAAATCCTAAAAATTTATAAATTCTATAAAGAGAATTTCCTATAATAGTTGTTTTCAAATGTCCAATATGAAATGGCTTTGCAATATTAGGAGAAGAATAATCTAGTAGAATAGTCTTTCCTTTACCATATTCTTCATCTTTTCCATATTCTTTATCTTGCTTTGAAAACTTTTCAATCAAATCTTTTACTATTTCTTTTTTAGATATGTAAAAATTTAAAAAACCACCTGCGACATCAACTCTTTCAAAAATTGAATCTTCTATTTTTATCGAATTCTTTATTTGATTTGCAATATCAACTGGAGATTTTTTTAATTCCTTTGAAAATCTAAAGCAAGGAAAAGAAAAGTCACCATTTGACTTTTCTTTTGGCTCTTCAATTGTTTTTAAAATATCTTCTGAATTTATATTTAAGTCAGTTTCCTTTAATGCATCTATTATTGTATCTGCTATTTTCTCTTTAAAATTCATACAATTACCTTTCTAAATTTTGTTTTAATCTCCTAGGCAAATACCAATTCCTCTAGCAGTTAAAACTAATTCATCATCCATTTTAACATTTCTTACATTGCTCTCTTTTGTTCCACCTTCAACGGCTCCTAATTCTTTATTTTCTCCAACAACTGTTTCAAAATCAACACAACCAATTCTACCATTTTTTAAGGCAACAATTACTCCAAATTTTCCTTCCATTGCAAGTTCCATTGCTTTAACGCCATACTTTGTAGAAAGAACTCTATCATAACTTGTTGGGTTTCCGCCTCTTTGAACATACCCAAGTGTTGTATTTCTTGCAGTTAGTCCTGTTAATTCTTCAAGTCCTTTTGCAACTTTATCGCCAGCACCTTGATATTTTATTGCAATACCTGTGCCTTCTCCAATGTTTGCATCAATTGAAGAAACTGTGCCATCTTTAGGCATTGCACCTTCAGAAACAACAACAACACTAAATGGTTTTCCTTCTGCTTTTCTTTTATTTATTTTTTCAGCCACCTTATTTAAATCATAAGGAATTTCTGGGATTAATGCAGCATCTGCTCCACCTGCTATTGCTGATTCAAGTGCAATCCATCCTGCAGATCTTCCCATAACTTCTAGAACCATTATTCTGTGATGAGTTTCAGCGGTTGTATGAAGTCTATCAATTGCATCTGTTGCAACTTGAACTGCTGTATTATATCCAAATGTTATATCTGTTCCCATAACATCATTATCAATCGTTTTAGGAATACCAATAGTGTTAATTCCTTTTACTGAAAAATCTCTTGCAGATTTTTGTGTACTATCTCCTCCTAAGCAAAACACACAATCGAATCCATCATTTTTAACATTTTGTACACATACATCAGACATATCCTTGTACTCAACACTTCCATCAGGATTTGTTACTTTGTAATGAAAAGCGATCGTATTTGTTGAACTACCAATTATAGACCCGCCCTTGTTTAAAATTCCTGATGCTATTGGGTTATTATCAAGTCTAATAAAATTATTTTCGACCAATCCTTTATATCCTTCAATAAATCCATAACATTCTATTCCGTTATTTTTAGCAGTTTTATTTATTGCTCTAATTACAGGGTTTAATCCTGCAACATCTCCACCATTTACTAATATGGCAACTTTTTTTAACATTCGTTTTCCTCCCTGAAAGTTTACTTATTATTATTTTACTTTTATTTTTCTTGATTATTCCTTGTTATTTTATATTATATAATAATATTTTACTTTGATTTTTCTATAAAATTTACAATAGTTTTACTCTATTTTTATTTTGCTCTATTCTTTATTCTATCTTTATTCTTTTTAGCCTTGCTACTTGAAATCATGCTTTTAATTAAAGTAATAATGCAAATCAATAATATAATTGCAATTGCTACTAAAACATAAAAAATGTTTTTTTCGTCTTTAAAAAAGTTTTTACAACTTTCAGTAAATTTACCTATACCAGATTGTGTAGTGGTAACGAAAGTTTTGTTTACTCTAACCATAACATTTACTTGGTATGTTGTAACATTGTCATCATCATCTTCCAAAACAATTGAAATTAGATTGTTACCTTCAACTAAATTTTTATTTCCAACAATTTCAATTTTAGCATTTGAATTATTTGAAGTAGCATTAACAGGTAATTCTGCTATTCCTTTATCATCACCAGTTGTGATTTCTGTTTCATAATAGTACACATCTTTTTCAAATTCTGGTGAAAGAGTTGCTCCTTCAATTGACAAGCTGTCTAATGTAAGAGAGTTCTCTTGTGTTTTTACTGCCTTAATTGTATATGTTCTTACTTGTCCAACTTTTGGAGTAACAGAAATTTTAATAGAATTTTCATTTTGTGATAATTTTGTATTACCTGTGATTTTAACTTTTGCTTCGCTATCTTCTGCATTGGCCTGAACATCAAGTTTTGTTACACTTTTTGGAATAACACAAATATAATCAGTAACATTTTTTTCAAAAGTTGGGTTCAAATTATATCCATCAATAGAAAGTGAGCTTAAATAACTGCTTGTTTCATCTTTCAAATTATGATTAATTGTTGTTGTTTCCTTAACAACATTGCTTTCAGTGCTTTTTGAAGATGTCTTCGCCTCAACTCTTGAAGTACCCGCGTTTAAAAGCATACTGCAAAATGCAAATATAAAAATAGCAATCATCACTTTTTTTATTTTATTATTAATACTTTTGTTTACCATTTTCTACTCCGTAAATTGTTATTTCATAATATTTTATACAAAATTTGTCTTATATATAATACCATTATCAAATACTTTTTTCAATATTTTTAAACTAATTTACTACCATTTTTCTAAATATTTTTATAATAAAAATTCAATTTAAAGATCATTATTTTAACAAAATTTTAAACTAAATAAAAAAGTTGCTATTTGAAGCAACTTTAAAATATAATTTAGATTTTCATTTCCATATCTTTTAAAAATACAATTCTGGATTTACATTTTCATTATCTTTTAGTATTTCAAAATGTAGATGTGAACCATCAGCCACTTCAAATACACCCGAATTTCCAACCTCTCCTATTTTATCTCCTTGTTTAACATCATCTCCAACATTTATTCCATCAGCATTCAATAAACAAGCATATACAGATTCAAAGCCTCCACTATGCTCAATAATAACACTTGTACCAAGTCTTGGATCATTCTTTATTGCTTTAATCTTACCACTTTTTGTAGCTTTAACAGGTGTATTTTTTTCGGCTTTAATATCTATTCCTTTATGAGTAATCCACTCTTGTAAAGTATCAGAGTAAACTAAACCATCAGTTGAAAAGTTTTTGTATATTTCTCCATCAACAGGCATAATAAATTTTTCATCATCTTTACGGAGAATTTCATTTACCTTATCTTTTACACTTTTTGCATTTGTATTTTCCATATTTCCACTAGACGTATTTGTAGAATTTTTATCTGAAGACTTGCTTGCACTCTTATACTCTTCATTTTCTTTTGTATTATCGTTTGAAGCACTTACACTACTAGTAGTATCTGTTTTACTATCTACATTCGAATTATTAGAAATATTATTTCTAGTATAATTTTCAGTTAAACCATTTTCATTATTGATATTTGCGCTTGTCTCTGAAACATTATTTTTATTCAATTCATTAGTTAAATATTTTTTATTTTCCTCTGCAATTTTTTTATTCAAAGATGTACTTACCAAAGCATTCTCACTTTGCGCTTCAGCCTCTTTTCTTTTTACATCAGCATTTGCAGAAAACGCACCTGCCATAATCACAAAAATTATCAATACAATTGAAATAAAAGTTGGAACTCTTCTACTTTTCTGTCCGCCCTTACTCACATTATTTCTATTTGCTCTTCTCATATATATTCCTCCTATATGTATTGTACTAAGGTAATTATTACCAAAAATATATGGAATATACATTCGAATAAATTTTATATTTTTATATAAAGAAGTTAAATATATTATTTTTAAAGCCCGCGTAGCGAGCAACCGAAGCGTAAGCGAAGGGCGATTGATTATACTTTCAGATCAGTAGTCCGAAATTCACTTTTTTAAAAGTGAATTGAGTGACATTAAAAAAGCATAATCCGACAAGGGCTAAAAATAATATATTTAACTTCTGCTTATAATTTATAATTAAAATAACTATAGGTTACAAATCTCAACACCAGTATAGAAGTGCTTAATAATTTCTTCGCAGCTCTCACCATTTTTAGCCAAAGTATTTGCCCCTGTTTGACTCATTCCAACGCCATGTCCATTTCCAATAACATTTATTGTAATTTCATTTTCCGATAATTCAATTTCAAAATTAGTTGACTTTAGTCCCATCAAACTTCTAAACTCAACTCCCGACAAATTTAAATTTCCAACCTTTATAGTTTTAACTCTTCCAGAATCTGTGTATTCAGTTATTTTTATACAATCATCTTCATCATAGTTTATTTGAAAGTCACTATGTTTTTCTTTTATCTTATTTTCAAAATCTTCCTTGCTTAACTTTACTTCCGATTTATATTGTGAGTATCCATCTTCTCCTGCAGTTTCAACAGATTGTAAATAAGGATAATTTGTTCCACCCCAAACATTCACAGGAACCTCTGTCTTTCCACCACTATTAGAATGAAAAAATGCGTCAATAACTTTGCCTTCATACTTTATAACTTTTCCTTTTGTTTCATTTACTGCTATAACTATTTTATTCCAATTTTCGTTTCTAGAAGTTTCATCCCATTTTGCAAGCCTATCTTCTTTAGAAATCCATGCTTGGCAACAACTTGGGCTATCACAAATATCAGCATTTTCATGTTTATTTTTGCTATTCATTATAGAATATACTGTATATGTTCTAGCAACAATCGCTTGTGCTTTTAAAGCCTCTTCTTCAAAATTTGCAGGCATTTCAGCGGAAACAACTCCAAGCAAATATTCATCAAGTGGCATCTTCTCAACTTCTCCGGTTTTAGTATGTAACAATTTTATTGTATCACATTTTGAATAATCAAAATCTTCAAGTTCTATTTCATTTTGACTATCCACATTCTTATCAACGCTTGCCTCTTTTAGTACTTCTTTCTTTATAAAAAAAGCTGGCAATAAAAATACAAATACACAAAATGTCACAAAAATTAAAATTATCTGTTTCAATTTTTCCTCACTAATAACATTCAAATTTTATAATTATAATATTTATTTTTCACCCAAAATAAATCAAAACAAAATTTTCTAAAATTTTAAAATCTTTATAAATTAAATCTCAACATAAAAATTCTATTATATATTAAAAATTATAAAATCATCTTTTCCCTCATATTGCTTAAAATATGCTTCTCAATTCTAGAAACCTGTACTTGACTAATTCCAATAATTTTAGCCACGCTCTTCTGTGTTTGCCCCTTAAAATATCTAAGCAATATTATTTCTTTTTCTCTTTCATCAAGATTTTCAATACATTTATTAAGTTCAATTCTATTTAGAATATTATCCTCTTGAAAATTTTTAGATTGCAATTTATCTAGCAGACAAAATTCATCATCATCATCCCCATCAATACTGCGATCAAGTGACTCTGGAAAGTAAGAAGATTCAAGTGCCAAAATTATTTCTTCCTTATCAACATTATATTTTTTCGTAAGTTCACTCACACTAATATTTGGATTTTGTTCTTTATCTCTCTTAATTTTTACTGAAAGTTCCTTAATTTGCCTTGAAATTTTGATAGGTCCATCATCACGTAAAAATCTTTTAATTTCTCCCAAAATATATGAAACAGCAAAAGTAGAAAGTTCAACATTATAACTAAAATCAAATTTTTGAATGGCTTTGATAAGTCCTATTGCACCAATTTGATTAATATCTTCAATGTCATATCCTCTATTAACAAACCTTTTAGAAATATTATAAATTAATCCCACATTATCTTTCACAATTTCATTAAGAGAAGCTTTGTCTCCCTGTTGTGCTTGAATAATTTTTTTCTTAAGTATATCATTCATGAAAAATCCTTTCATTTAAATCTATAAAAATTAAATATATGCATTAAAAATGAATATCACTTTTTGCTTTTTCATTATTAACTGACTCAATTTTCTTCTTCATAACCACACGTGTACCAAATCCAAGCGAAGACTCCACTTTAACACTATCCATAAAACTTTCCATAATAGTAAATCCCATTCCAGACCTTTCCATGTTAGGCTTTGAAGTATATAAAGGTTTCATTGCCAAATTAATATCTTCAATACCTTTGCCACTGTCTTCAACCTCAATCTCTAAATTATTATTAAAAATTTTTGCACTCATTTTAACAATTCCATTTTCGTTATCATAAGCATGTATTATGCTATTAGTAACCGCTTCAGAAACAGCTGTTTTAATATCTGAAACCTCATCAATAGTCGGATCTAATTGTGCAATAAATGCAGCAATTGTAATCCTTGCAAAAGACTCATTCTCTGGTTTACTTAAAAATTCAACCTTCATTTCATTATCATATAAACTCTTCATATTAAAATTTATGATTTAAAAAATCATACTCTCCTTTCAATTATTTCTATTCGCTATAATTTTAATTTATGCAATTTTATTTTTTTCCTCAACATCAATTATTCTAGTAACACCACTCATATCAAAAATTCTTTTTGTGTTTCTATTCACATTAATAATTTTCATATTTCCACCAAGCATTTTAATAAGTTTGTACCTCCCAATAACCATTCCAATTCCAGAACTATCCATAAAAGAAATTGGTTCAAAGTCAAAGACAACATACTTTGGAATGTACTCATTAATTTTATTATCAATTTGTCTTCTAACTTTATCGACCATGCTTTGATCAATCTCTTGCGTTAATTTAATTGTGAGAGTATTTGTTTCTCTCGAAAAATCTGTAATCATACTTTCCTCCTTTGTAATTTAAAAATAAAAAAGAACTATAATAAAATTATAGTTCTTTTTTCCATAAATTTCCATAGGAACATTTGCCGAAATATAAGAAGATTTCTACAAATTTTTAAGTCTTTCGACAGTATCATTCAAAATTTTCTCATATCTCTCAAGTTTATCCTTTTCCTCTTGAATTTTGCTCTCTGGTGCTTTGCTCATGAAACCAGGATTACTCAAAATTCCTTTGCTTCTCTTAACCTCTGCTTCCATTTTTTCTTTTTCAGCCTGTAAACGTTTTCTTTCTTCTTCAACATCTACTAAATCTTTGAAAGGCATATATAAATTCAAATTTTCTTCTTGGCATGAAACTGCATTGCTTTCAATTCCGCTCATATCCTTTTGAATTTTCATGTTGCTTCCAAATCCTAATCTAAGGATAAAGTCTTTACTCATATTTAATTGATTTTCATACTTTGTTGTTACAAATACTAAATCAACTTTTTTGCTTGGATGAACATCAAAGTTCTTTCTAATATTTCTAATGCTTACAATTATCTTTTTGATTTTTTCAATAAATTCAATGTCATCATCACAATCAATACTTAATTTTTCTGGCCAGTTTGAAACCATTAGATCTTTTTCATTATCATCTTTCAAATGACCATAAATTTCTGATGTTACGAATGGCATGAATGGATGCAATAATTTTAGCAATGTTCTTAAAGAATATTGAAGTACATAAATTGCTGTTTTCTTTGATTCAGTATCATCACAATTTAATCTTGTCTTGCTCATTTCAATATACCAATCACAAAATTCATCCCAAATAAATGAATACAAATTATCAATTGCAACGCCTAAATCATATTTTGTGATATTATTTGAAATATCATCAATTAATGTATTGATTTTTCCAATAATCCATTTGTCTTCTGGCATTAAGTTTGCATTTTTGATATATTCAATAATTTTTTCTTCATTGCATTCAATATCTAAATCACTATTTTGATCAATTGCATTTAATACAAATTTTGAAGCATTCCAAATTTTGTTTGCAAAATTTGATGCTTGATCCAATTTTTCAGGCATGTATTTTATATCATTTCCCATTGTAGTCCCTGAAAGTAATGAGAATCTTAAAGCATCAGCACCATATTTTTCAACTACATCTAATGGATCAACACCGTTGCCTAAACTCTTAGACATCTTTCTTCCTTGACTATCACGAACCAATCCGTGAATAATGATGTCACTAAAAGGTTTATTTCCAGTTGCATACAATCCTGAAAATACCATTCTAACAACCCAGAAGAATATAATATCATAGCCTGTAACAAGTACATCTGTTGGGTAAAACATATTGTAATCTTTCGCATTTTTATCAGGCCAACCCATTGTAGAAAATGGCCATAATGCAGAACTAAACCAAGTATCCAATGTGTCTTCATCTTGATGAATATTTGTGCTTCCACACTTTGTACACTTTTCTGGTTCTTCTTCAGCAACCATTGTATTACCACAATCATCGCAATAATATGCTGGGATTCTATGTCCCCACCAAAGTTGTCTTGAAATACACCAATCTTGAATATTTTCAAGCCAATTAAAATATGTTTTCTCATATTTTTTAGGAACAAATTTTATGTCACCATTTTTTACTGCATCAATTGCAGGCTTTGCTAATTTTTCCATTGCAACGAACCATTGCTCTGAAATACGTGGTTCAACAATTCCATGGCATCTATAGCATGTTCCAACATTGTGCATGTAATCTTCTATTGAAACAAGAGCACCTAATTTTTTAAGTTTTTCAACAATGACGTCTCTCGCATCAATCGACTTCATTCCTTTTACATCTGGGTCCAAGTCACCCATTATATTATTTTCATCAAAAACTTCAATAATTTCAAGGTTATTTCTAATACCTGATTGATAATCGTTTGGATCATGTGCAGGTGTAATTTTTACGCAACCTGTTCCAAATTCTTTGTCAACAAACTCATCTGCAATAATTGGAATTTCTCTATTAACAATTGGAACAATACATTTCTTTCCAATTAAATCCTTGTATCTTTCATCACTTGGGTTAACTGCAACCGCAGTATCGCCAAGCATTGTTTCAGGTCTTGTTGTTGCAACTTCAACATATTTGTTTTCTTCGCCAACAATCTTATATCTTAAATGCCATAAATGTGATGGCTTTTCTTCATACTCAACTTCAATATTTGAAATAGTTGTATGGCATGTTGGGCACCAGTTGATCATTCTCTTTCCTTTGTAAATAAGTCCATCTTTATATAAATTTACAAATTCTTGTTTAACTGCTTTTGAAAGACCTTCATCAAGTGTAAATCTTTTTCTATCCCAATCGCAAGAACATCCAATTTTTCTTTGTTGTTCTTGAATTGTTCCACCATACTCTTTAGTCCAAGCCCACGCTCTTTCCAAGAATCCATCTCTACCAACGTCTTCTTTAGTAAGACCTTCTTCTTTCATTTTGTTTACAACTTTTGCCTCTGTAGCAATTGAAGCATGATCCATTCCAGGAAGCCATAAAGTATTGTAACCTTGCATTCTTTTAGCTCTAATCAAAACATCTTGAATTGTTCCGTCAAGTGCGTGTCCCATATGTAATTTTCCAGTTACATTTGGTGGTGGCATAACAATTGAAAAGGCTTTTTGCTTTTCATCCATACTTGGCTTAAAATAGCCATTTTTCTCCCATTCATTATATAATTTACTTTCAAAATCCTTTGGATTATATTTATTTTCTATCTTCTTCATATCTCATTTCCTCGTTTATCTATTTTTACATTATTGTTTTATTTTCTTTTTAAAACTAAATTTCTATCTAGACTGCATAACACAAATTAACACAGCACACACTACGCACACGAGAAATCCCAATGCTTTCATAAAAAATACGACAGTATTTATATCTTGTTTGCTAAAATATTTATTTGCAATTTTGCGTGCATCATATATCGAATAAACTCCAAATGCAATTAAAATATATAAAAATAGTTCCATACTTTTCCCTTAATTAATAAATTTGTTTACAATTATATAATGTAATAGTAAAAAAATCAAGGGCATGAGCCCTTGTTTTTATTTTCTTAAACCTAATTTCTTTATGATATCTCTGTATCTTTGAACGTCCTTCTTTACTAGGTAGTTTAATAAGTTTCTTCTATTACCTACCATCTTTAATAATCCTCTTCTTGAGTGGTTATCATTTGGATTATTTTTTAGATGTTCTGTTAATTCATTAATTCTTTCAGTTAAAAGAGCAATTTGAACTTCTGGAGAACCAGTGTCTTTTTCATCTCTTCTATATTCCTTAATGATTTCGTTTTTCTTTTCCTTTGTCATCATAATGACTACACCTCCTAAATAAATTTATTTTCCTAATACTTTGCAAAAGTTTGGTGTTCTTTTAACCTTAAACTAAGTAAAAGGTATAACTATAATACCACAAATGTCTTCAAAAATCAAGCAATTTAAAGTAAAAAATTACTTTTATATTTTTTTATTAATTTATTTCATATAATTAATTTATAGTATTTGATAGCATATGTAGAATATTTTATATCATTAATTCAATTTCTCGATTTTTTCTTTTGATAGTCCAGTTGCTTCAGAAATTTCTTCAATCGACAATATTCTTTTTTTCTAGTATTGTCTTCCCCAAATTACGAATTTGTCTGCTGGTTTTCCACAAACTACGCACTTGTCGTCGATATGCTCTTGCTCAAAAGGCATGCATCTTGACTTTGCACCTGTAAGATCACGAATCTTTTGCTCACATTCTGCACTTCCACACCACATAGCCTTTACATATCCTTGATTTTCATCCATAACTTTCTTAAATTCATCTAAGTTATGTGCTTCATTTGTCTTTTTCTTTTGATTTTCTAAGCACATATTGTACATATTAGTTTGAATATCATCCACTAATTTTGAAATTGTTTCATATAAATTATTCAAGCTTATATTTATTTTTTCAGAAGTATCTCTTCTAACGATTACGCATTGATTATTCTCAATATCACGTGGTCCAATTTCAACTCTAATTGGCACACCCTTCATCTCCCAATAATTGAATTTATATCCAGGAGAATATTGATCTCTATCATCAATTTTTACTCTAACATCATTTTCTTTTAAAACTTTTTCAAGTTCATTTGCTTTGTCAAGCACTCCATCTTTTTGCATTTGAATAGGAACAATTACAACTTGAATTGGAGCAACTTTAGGAGGAAGTTTCAATCCTCTGTTATCTCCATGTGCCATGATTATTGCACCAATAGTTCTAGTAGAAAATCCAAATGAAGTTTGATATGCAAACTCTTGCTTTCCATCTCTATTTTGGAATGAAACATCAAATGGCTTTGAAAAGTTTTGTCCAAAGTAGTGTGATGTTCCTGCTTGTAATGCTCTTCCATCATGCATTAATGTTTCTACAGTGTATGTTTCTTCAGCTCCTGCAAATTTTTC
>CAYWAH010000018.1:0-15628 GCA_964456505.1 uncultured Clostridium sp.
TGAATTGCTATGGCGGTTGCATAAATGGTGGTGGTCAAAATGTTGTAAGGGAAGTAAAAGATTTGGATTTACAAGCAAGTAGAACAAAGTCAATTAATGAAACCAAAAACAAGATTTTGTATTGCTTCCAAAACCCAGATATTCAGGCTCTTTACAATGATTATCTTGATAAGCCATTAAGCCCAAAGAGCGAAGAACTATTACATAGAAAATTTGTAGACAGAACAAATGAAGTGATGAAATAAAGTAAAAAGGAGAGAAGAAAAATGTATTACAAAAAGGGAACACCGATAAGGAACTTCTTAGACGCTCTATCCAAAGACTTTTGGAAAAAGATGGACGAACGTTATCCAATAGCAAAGCCAGAAGAGAAGTTAAAGAATACGCAGACAAATATAACAAAAGAAAAAAATAAATAAAAGTAAAATTATCAAGAAGGAGATTGTAATATGGAAAATAGTAAAAAATTGTTTGATGAACTACACAATCAGTATAGCTTGCAAAAAACATTAAGATTTGAACTAAAGCCAATCGGAAAAACTAAAGAAAATATTGAACAAAATGGAATTATCACTGAAGATACGATTAAAGCAAAAAATTATTTGAAAGTAAAAAAGTACTGTGATGAATTTCATAAATTTTTTATTGATGATGTGTTAAAGGATACAAAATTGCAAAACTTAGATCAATATTATGAAATATATCAAATAAGTAGTAGAGATAGTAAACAAAAAGAAGAATTCAAAAAAATTCAAGAAAATTTAAGAACTCAAATTGCTAATGCGTTTAAAAAAGATCCAAGATTTAAAGCATTAACTAGTGAAGAACTATTTTCAAAATATTTACCTGCTATGTATTGTGATGACAAGGAAAAACTAAATGAGATAAGTCAATTTGACAAATTTACAACATATTTTTCTGCTTATTACAAAAATAGAGAAAACATGTATTTAGCAGAAGAAAAATCAACAGCAATTTCTTATCGATTAATAAATCAAAACCTACCTACTTTTTTAAATAATATAAAAATATTTGAAGAGTTTTCTAAAAAGCAACCGGAAATCATAAATAAAATAAATAAAGAATTAGAAGAATATTTACAAGTTCCTTCTGTTGAAGAAGTTTTCACACTAGATTATTTTAATGATGTATTAACTCAAAAAGGAATTGAAGTTTATAATGTCCTAATTGCAGGAAAGTCAAAAGAAAAAACTAAGATAAAGGGAATAAATGAGTATATCAATGAATATAATCAAAAAAATAAACAACGAGTACCAAAGTTAAGAGAACTTTATAAGCAGATTTTAAGTGATACAAATCAAATATCATTTAAGTTTGATACCATAGAAAATGATAAGGAATTAATTGAATTAGTTGATACCTTTTATAATGAAAATTATTTAACAATAAATAATTTAAATAGTTTGTTATCAAGTTTAGATACGTATAACATGAAGCAAGTTTATATAAATTCAATGAATATAAATCAAATATCTAAAAATATATTTGGAGAGTGGAATACCATAAAAGATGCTATAGAGCGAGGATATGATAGAGTTAATTTGAATGGCAATAAAACAGATAAATATATTGAAAATAAAGCAAAATATTTGAAAAATAAAAACACATATTCAGTTAGTGAACTTGAAGAAATTATGAAAAAGGAAAGCAAAAATAATGAAGGAAAAATTGTTAATTATTTTTGCAATTATATAAAAGAAAATAACATATTAAATTTAATAGATGAAAACTATAATGAATTTGGAAAAATAGAAATTACTGAAAGTAAACTTTCTAATAATGAAAAATCAGTAGAAACTATTAAGAGATTGCTAGATAATATAAAAATATTTGTTGATTTTTGCAAAATTCTTATTCCTAAAGATAATACAATAGAAAAAGATGATAATTTCTATAACAATTTTCAAGTTGAATATGATAAACTTACTGAAATAATTCCTGTATATAATATGACAAGAAATTATTTAACACAAAAGCCTTATTCAGATAAAAAGATAAAATTAAATTTTGATTCTCCAACATTATTAGATGGATGGGATAAAAATAAAGAGAAAACAAATTTAGGAGTACTATTTGTAAAAGATAAAAATTATTATTTAGGAATAATGAATCCAAATCATAAAAATATTTTTGATAAACATATACAAAATGATAATGAAAATAAAAATTACAAGAAAGTTGTATACAAACAACTTCCAAATCCAAATCAGAATTTACCAAGGATAATATTTAGTAAAGCAAATGAAGAAATTTTTAATCCACCAAGAGAAATACTTGAAAAATACAATAAGGGCTTACATAAAAAAGGAGAAAATTTTGATGTTAATTTTTGCCATCAGCTTATTGAATTTTTTAAAACATGTATTAGTAAATACGAAAATTGGAAGAATTTCAACTTTAAATTTTCGTATACAAGTTCATATAAGGATATTAGTGAATTCTATAATGAAGTAGCCAAACAAGGATATAAAATAACCTACGAATTATTTGATGAAGAGTATATTAATAAACTTGTTGATGAAAACAAATTATATTTATTTCAAATATACAATAAAGATTTTTCTGAGGCTGCTATAAAAAATGGTAGTCATCAAAATTTACATACAATTTATTGGAAAGAGTTATTTGACGAAGATAATTTAAAAAATACTATATATAAATTAAATGGACAGGCAGAAGTATTTTATAGAAAGGCAAGCATTGATATTAATAAAACAGCAAAACATGAAGCCAATAATCCAATTAAAAACAAAAATGTTGACAATCCTAAAAAAACAAGTATATTCAATTACACATTATATAAAAACAAACGATACACAGAAGATAAATTTTTATTTCATGTTCCAATTACGATTAACTTTAATGCAGAAGGAATAAATAACATTAATGAAAAAGTAAACACATTTTTAAAGGAAAACGATGACAATTACGTTATTGGTGTTGATAGAGGAGAAAGAAATCTAATATACATTTGCGTAATTAATTCAAAAGGAAAAATAATTTATCAAGAATCTTTGAACATAATCAAAAATGAATATAAATTAAAAGATAACAGTAAAGCAAAACTAAGTACAAACTACCATGATTTACTTGACAAAAAAGAAGAAAATAGATTAAAGCAAAGGCAAAACTGGAATCAAATAGAAAATATTAAAGAATTAAAAGAGGGATATTTAAGCCAAGTAATTCACAAAATTGCAATTCTAATGGAAAAATACAATGCTGTAATTGTACTTGAAGATTTAAATAATGGATTTAAAAATTCTAGAACTAAAATAGAAAAACAGGTATATCAAAAATTTGAAAAAATGTTAATTGATAAATTAAATTATTTGATATTTAAAGACAAGACAAAAGATGAACAGGGCGGAATTCTTAATGCATACCAATTAACAAATAAATTTGAATCTTTTAAAAAAATGTCAAAACAAAGTGGAGTTTTATTTTATATTCCAGCCTGGACAACAAGCAAAATTGATCCAACCACAGGCTTTATAAATTTATTTAATTTTAGTGAACTAACAAACTTAGATAAAGAAAAAGAATTTATTAGTAAATTCGATGATATAAGATATAATAATTTGGAAAATTACTTTGAGTTTGATATTAATTATAAAAATTTTACAGATAGATATTTGGAAAACAAAGTTAATTGGACAATTTGCTCAAATGGTGAACGAATTTTGAACTTTAGAAATCCTAAAAACAACAATGAATTTGAAAATGAAAAAGTTAATATTACTAATGAATTCATTGAACTTTTAAGAAAATATAATATTGAAACTAGTCAAATAAAGAATGAAATTTTAGAAAAATCAGACGCAAAATTTTTTAATGCTGTTAAAGAAAAAGACGGATTTAATGGGCTCAATAGATTATTTAAACTTACAATTCAAATGAGAAATAGTATAATAAACAATGAAGAAGATTATATAATTTCGCCTGTAAAAAACAAATATGGAAAATTTTATAATTCAAAAGATTACGCTGATTCAAATACAAGTGAACTTCCGAAAGATGCAGATGCTAATGGTGCTTATAATATCGCAAGAAAAGGATTGATGCTCATTAACCAAATTAAAAATACTGAAGATAAAAAATTAGGTAAAGTAAAATTTAATATAACAAATAAAGAGTGGTTGACATTTGCACAAGATGAAAAAAATAATTGATAGAAAGAAAAAACAACATGGAAGAAAATATATTAATCTCATATTTTAATGATTTTATTTTTTGCCCAGCTTCCATATATTTTCATAAGCTATATGGAAATTTGGATACAAAACTTTATCAAGATGCATATCAAATAAATGGTACAAATTCACATAAATCGATTGATGAAAAAACATACTCTACAAGAAAAGATGTTTTACAAGGAATAGATATTTTTTCAGATGAATTTGGAATACAAGGAAAGATAGATGTATTTGACATGAAAAGTGGCATACTTATGGAAAGAAAAAATCATGTTACAAAAATTTATGATGGATATGTATTTCAAGTATATGCTCAATATTATTGTTTAAAGGAAATGGGATATCAAGTAAAAAAAATAAAAATTCACAGCGTAAATGACAATAAAAATTATGACATAAAATTACCTGATGCTGACAAGGCAATGGATAAAAAGTTCAAACTACTGATTAAAAAAATACATGAATTTAATATAGAGAATTTTACACAGACTAATAAAGAAAAATGCAAAAAATGTATTTATGAGCCATCATGTGATAGAAGCCTTTTATAAAAATAAAAAAGAGAGGTAAAATTATATGATTACCAAACCTGATTTTATGCAGAAGAAAATAATAATATTTTTTCCTAAAGATGGAGAAAAAATAAGTTTTAAAAATGATAATGTAATTATTCTTGATGAAAACAATAAAATTAAATTACAACTTAGTTGTTATTTACTATTTGCAATATATATTGTAGGAGGCTTTTCTCTTACATCTGGTATAATTGAAAAAAGCAAAAAGTTTGGATTTTCTATTGTATTATTTACATATTCATTTAAATATTATGCATCAATAAATTTTAAAATGGAAGGAAATATTTTATTAAGAAAAAAGCAGTACAGTGAAAAAAGAAGTAATGAAATCGCAAGACATATTATTATTAATAAAATTGAAAATCAAAGAGACACATTATATAAAATGAGAGATAAAACAGTTGCAGATGGAATAATAAATTTAGATGTGCAAATACAAAAAATGCTAACAATAGAAAATATTGATAATTATACTACAATGGGAATAGAAGGAGTCGCAGCAAAGGTTTATTTTAATAGATTGTTTAAAGATTTTGATTGGAAAGGAAGACAACCCAGAGTAAAGAGAGATAAAATCAATCTTTTGTTAGACATAGGATATACAATCTTATTTAATTACATAGATGGAATTCTTAATATTTATGGATTTGATGAATATAAAGGAAATTTGCATCAAGAATTCTATAAACGAAAATCACTTGTTTGTGATATGGTAGAGCCATTTAGACCAATTATTGATTACCGAATAAAAAAAGGAATAATGTTAAAACAGTTTGATAATTATGATTTTAAAGTTTATAATAATCAATATTCAATAGACTGGAAGAGTTCTAGTGATTTCTCAAAAATTATTTTAGAAGAAATAAGTCAATATAAAGATAAAATTTTTGATTATATTTTAACTTATTATAGATGGATTATGAAAGAAAAAGACTTTGAATATTTTCCAAAGGTGGTGTTAAAAAATGATAATAATTAGTTATGATATTAGTGATAATAAATTAAGAACAAAATTTGCAAAATATATTTCAAAATTTGGAAGAAGAATGCAATATTCAGTATTTGAAATTACGAATAGCAAACATCTATTAAATAATATTATGACAGATATAACAAATAAATTTGAAAAGAAATTTGAACAATCAGATAGCATAATTATAATTGAAACAAGTGAAAATTGCAAAATAACTAAATGGGGCTATGCAAAAAATGAAGAAAGTGATATAATTATTGTTGACTAAGTGAAAATCTAAAATTTGATTTTAATGTTTAAAAATTAATATATATTTTAAGTGCAAACCTTAGTCTTAATCTTTTTATTATGGTATTAAACAATGAAATAGAGTAAAATTTTTATAAAAAAGTTATCAAATTTAATATTTTTATTAGAAAAATTAACGTTTTATTGGTATTATTCTGCCGTAAGGGTTTAATACCATATATAAATTTCTACTATTGTAGATTTGCTAATACATTTTTAAAGTTAAATAGTTTAATACCATATATAAATTACTACTATTGTAGATTTGACCACGGCTCAAGAATGGGCAGAAGTTTAATACCATATATAAATTTCTACTATTGTAGATTATATTGTTCTCTCATGTCGTCCATAGTTTAATACCATATATAAATTTCTACTATTGTAGATATCTTGTTCATCAAGCATTTCATCAAATCGTTTAATACCATATATAAATTTCTACTATTGTAGATTCTGTAACTGTTATTATATTTTCTTTGTTTAATACCATATATAAATTTCTACTATTGTAGATATATACAGAGGCTCAAATGTTAGAATGTTTAATACCATATATAAATTTCTACTATTGTAGATATTAGAACAAATATTAGAATAGAAGAGTTTAATACCATATATAAATTTCTACTATTGTAGATAACAGGAAAAAAATCAAATGTATATAAGTTTAATACCATATATAAATTTCTACTATTGTAGATTTCAAATATGCAGTATCTATATAATCAGTTTAATACCATATATAAATTTCTACTATTGTAGATAAGTCTGTTCCGCACATATCTGAAGAAGTTTAATACCATATATAAATTTCTACTATTGTAGATAAGGGTTATTATTATTCATTTTTTAGGTTTAATACCATATATAAATTTCTACTATTGTAGATTCCTGATTCAGTATTTAATGCATAATCGTTTAATACCATATATAAATTTCTACTATAGTAGATACACATAAGCAAACATAAATGTTTTAAGTTTAATACCATATATAAATTTCTACTATTGTAGATAAAGTAAAGTTATAATTTCTTGCATTGTTTAATACCATATATAAATTTCTACTATTGTAGATTAATTGTGATATTTGCCTATCAAATTGTTTAATACCATATATAAATTTCTACTATTGTAGATATGAAGTATTTAGCACATCAAGATGAGTTTAATACCATATATAAATTTCTACTATTGTAGATATAAGCATATTTTTGTCTTGTTGATTGTTTAATACCATATATAAATTTCTACTATTGTAGATTTGCTTTAAGATTAAATTCTTGTAAAGTTTAATACCATATATAAATTTCTACTATTGTAGATCCACCACGTCTATCATAATCTCTTCTGTTTAATACCATATATAAATTTCTACTATTGTAGATAAAACGGAGATTTAAAAGCAACATTAGTTTAATACCATATATAAATTTCTACTATTGTAGAACTATAAAGCTTTTATATGGTAAAAAAGTAGATGAAAAAGATAAAATTAAAATTTGAAAAATAGAACTTTGAAAAAAGTTCTATTTTTGATACATATAGTTAGATTGCTAAATAATAATAAATACATAATATTTGCGCCAAAATATGTAAAATTCTTTGTTAAAATCGTTGACAAATGATATCAAATATGATACCATAAATTTGGCTTCGAAAAAGGCATTTATTTCTAACGAAAGGAGGAATAAATATGCCAGACATCAATAAGCTAATACTAAAGATGAAAAGACAGCCAAATGGAATTAGGTTTAATGAACTAGAAAAAGTACTAGAATATAATGGATATAAAATGAAGCCAAAGAGGGGGACCTCTCATAGACAATTTATAAATGAAGAAGGAGACGTAATAACGATTAAAGAAGAAAATCCATTGAAGGCAGTTTACGTAAAAGATGTACTTAAAAGAATAGGTGAATAAAAAGCCTATTCTTTGAGTACAATTAATATAAGGAGGAATTTTTAATGAAAGGTGTTAAGGATTATATGAAATTACCATACAATTATATTGTTCAACCAGTTAACGATGAAAGCGGATCATATTTTTATGCTCATGTTTTAGAATTAGATGGATGTCAAAGTACAGGAGAAACTTTTGAAGAAGCATATGAAAATCTTAGAGATGCAATGAAAGGTTGGATTGAAACAAAATTAGAAGGCGGATTTGACGTGCCATTACCTGTTGGATATGAGGACTTTAGTGGAAAATTTCTTGTAAGAATTCCTAAATCCTTACATTATAGATTATCTATAGAAGCGGAGCAAGAAGGGGTATCTTTGAATCAATATGCTTTATATAAATTGAGCAGCTAATTTGTTATAAAAAATATAAATAATTTTCACTTTGTATTCATAGAAAATTCACAAAGCATTTATATAATGAAAGCAACAATAGGAGATATATTTAATTACCAATAACAGATGTTTTGTTACTAACAAGAAATTTTTATTTTGAAGATATTAACATAAAGTTGAATTGATTATGATCCACCATTGAATAATATTTCTATCTATTGAAAGAGAAATCTAATGAGGTTTTTTATGAATAAAAAAGAAATTGAAGAAGAAATGAAAGAATTAAACAAGAAGATGGATGAACTTAATGCTAAAATCAAGGATGCGTCAGATACTGTAAAAATAGTCGGTATGGAAACAAAGGATACGTTAGATGATAAAGTTTCAGAAGCAAAAGGAAATGTTGCTTCAACAAAGGAAAATTTTAGATTGGCAAAAGAAAGAGGCAAGAGTAAAGTTTCAAGTAGATTGTTAAAAGCACAAATGGATATGGAAGAAATGAAAAAGAATATCAGTGAGAAAAAGATTGAACATGACAAAGCAAAGGCTGAAAAAGATATTCAAGAAACTTTAGAATATGCTGAAACATGTGCTAATTTAGCAATATATGCTGGACAAGAAGCTGTACTTGCATTTTTGGAAGCAGCCGCAAAAGAGATGGATTATGAAGATGAATATGGTGAAGAACCAGAAGATGCAGATGATGATGAAGAATAAAATTTGAAATTAAAAAATCAATATTCTTTATATTACAATGTTTTTAAAAGCAAAAAAAGACTACTTTTAAAGTAGTCTTTTTTGCTTTTAATTACTTAAAATATTATCATTTTAAATTAATAAGAATATGTAAAAATATATAAAATTGTTGAAAAACTTTTCTATTACTGATAAAATATTGAAGAGGAGAGTTGCAAAAAATGAAACAAAATGGAATTATTAAATGCAAAGAGAAACACCAAATAATTATTTCTAGTGTATTGCTAATTTTAATTATAATTTGGAGTTTTTTGATATTTGGATTTTCGAGTATGAATGCAGATGAATCTGATAATACAAGTAATAAATTTGTGGCTGATATGATTGAATCAACTTTAAATTTTACCAATAAAATTGGAGCCACTAGTGCATATTTTGATTATAATGATATAATTGAAGCAGCAAAAGTGGTTAATCCTTTGATAAGAAAACTTGCACATTTTACTGAATATATGATACTTGCAGTGTTAATAATATTGTATATAAATTATACTTTTAAAACGCCGAAATATATTTATTTGTTTTTACTTAGCATAATAATATGTATAATTTACGCATCATTAGATGAGTTTCATCAATTATTTGTTTCTGGTAGAACCGGAAAATTTGTAGATGTTTGCATTGATACGTCAGGCGCTTTAATGGGTTTGATATTGTATTCTACATATTATTTAGCTTATTGGAAAGGGAAAAACATTAAATAAATTAGCATTATGTTTTTTACTTGACAATTATTCGTTTAAAAAGTATTATGAATTTATAATACAGAATTTTGATTAATAAAATATGCTATTTTATTAATCAAACGATTAGCATAATAGAAAGATAAAAAATTAAAAAATAGCCAGGAAGGAACGCGATTTTTAAATGAAAATAGGTATTGTAGGATTAGGAAAGGTTGGAATGGAATATGCGTATGCATTGTTAAATTCTAACTTGGACATAAGCGAAATTACTTTGATTGATATTGCAGCAGATGCTTTAAAGGGAAAAGTGCTTGACTTGAACCATTCTGTTGTAAGTTTGGAAAGAAAGATAAAAGTTAAAATAGGAGAATATGCTGACTTAAAAGATGTTGATTTAGTTTGTATTACAGCAGGCGCTCCTCAAAGTGGACTAAAAAATTCAAGAGATGAAGACTTGTACAAGTGTGATAACATATTCAAAAACATCATTCCAAACATATTAAATTCAGGATTTGATGGATTATATTTGCTAGCATCAAATCCATTGGATGTAATGTGCTATGAAACTTTGAAATTTGCAAAATGCGATCCTAAAAAAATAATTGGTTCTGGAACTTTGCTTGATACAAATAGACTTTTAAATGTTGTTGCTGAAAAGTACAACAAAGATTTATTTGAATTAAAAGGCTTCGTTCTTGGAGAACATGGAGCAACTTCGTTTACTGATTGGAGCAGTATGAATGTTGAAATTCCAGAAGAAGACAAACAAGAAATAGATGATGAAATAAGAAAACTTGGATTTACAATTGTTAAATATCAAGGATTTACAGCATATGGAATTGCTTCAGCTCTTTTAAGAATTACAAAAAATATCTTTGAAAACAGACAGGAAATTTTGCCTGTTTCAACATATATCGAAAAGTATGATGTGTTTATTAGCACTCCTTCAAAAGTTGGAAAAGATGGGGTAGTAGAAAATTGCATAATGAACTTGAATGATGAAGAAGAAAATGAATTCATGAATTCAGTAAATAAAATAAAAAGCGAAATTGAAATTTTGAAGAAATAGAGAGTAATAATTAAGGTAAAAATTTGATTTAAAAAACAAGTTTGCAAAGACAAATTAATAAATTAAAATAAAATTTTATAAAATTAATTTGAAGCTTTAGTTTTAAAATTTGAATTATAAAAATTGCATTAAAAGAAAAAAATGAAATGAAAATAATTTAAAATAGAAAAGGAGAAAGAAAAAATGAGAAAAGAATATATAACATATGGAACATGTTCACAACAAATAAATGTAGAAATTGATGATAATGGAATAATCACAGATGTAGAATTTATTGGAGGCTGCCCAGGAAACACAAAGGCAGTTGCAAAGCTAGTAAAAGGCAGAAAAGCAAAAGAAGTTGCTGATTTGTTAAGAGGCACTCCTTGCGGCTTTAGAGGAACATCTTGCCCAGATCAATTATCAAAAGCAATTGACGAAATGTTAGAAGAACAACAAAACGGATAACACCTTTGACATACAAAATTCTATCATATGTTAAAAAAGAGGAGAATTTTATGGAGATGTTAGAAAATATTCAGGTTTTATATCATAGCAGTATAAAGATTAATAGAGAAAAAGTAATTTACTTTGATCCTTATAAGATAGACCAAAATTATTATGATGCAGATTTAATTTTTATTACACACGACCATTATGACCATTATTCAGAAGAAGATATTGACAAAGTAAGGAATGAAAACACTATATTCATTGCACCAAAAACATTGCAAAATAGATTGTTAGAAAAAGGAATAGATGAATCAAAAATTGTTATAGTTGAGCCTAATAGAAAATATTTGATTGAGGAAATTGAAGTAGAAACTGTACCTGCATACAATATTAATAAGCCATTTCATCCTAAATCAAATGAGTGGGTAGGATACATTGTGAAATTAGACAATATCAAATATTATATTGCAGGAGATACAGATATTACTGAAGAAAATCAAAAGGTAAAATGTGATGTGGCTTTTGTTCCAGTGGGTGGAACATACACAATGGACTATAAACAAGCAGCCGAATTAATAAACACAATAAAGCCAGAAGTTGCAGTACCAATACATTATGGAAGCATTGTTGGCACCAAGCAAGATGCAGTAAACTTTGTGGCTCTATTGGAAGAAGGAACAAGAGGAGTTATTTTGATGAGATAAGATAAATACATAAAATGTAAAAAAAGAGTGACAATTTGTCACTCTTTTTTGTATGCTATTATAATAATCTAAAAATTTGTATCCTAAAAAATTAGAAGATATTTGGGATATAAAATTTTACATCCAAAAAAAATAAAAAAAAATTGGGATAATAAAAATTATAGGGCAAAAAAATCTAAAAATTTGCCATATAGAAAATCATAGGGCAAAAAAATCAAAAAATTTAACCTATAATTCTTAACCCAAAAATCAAACAAATTGAAAATAAAGATTTGAGTGTTTACTATAAAGATGTTTTGTGATAGAATAAAATCGAAAATTGTATAATAAAAATTAATATATAACAAATAGTTATAAATGAATATAAAAGGAGAAACACAAAATGGATGATTTAATAAAAACAATTAGAGAATTTAACAAAGAACGTGATTGGGACCAATTTCATTCTCCAGAAAATCTTGCAAAGTCAATTTCAATTGAAGCGGGTGAATTGCTAGAATGTTTTCAATGGAATAATGACTTTGAAGAAAAAGAGGTTGAAGAAGAACTTGCTGATGTTATGACATATTGCTTAATGATGGCAGACAAACTTGGCGTTGAACCTAAAAAAATTATCCTTGATAAATTAGAGAAAACAAAGATGAAATATCCGGTGGAAAAAGCTAAAGGAGTAAGTACTAAATATAATAAATTATAGAAAATAGAGGAAATACTATGATAGTTTATGAATCAACCAAACAAAATTTTTTTCAAGATATTTTAAAAAATATTTTGATACAAAAAATTGAAGAAGAGTATAGAAAAAAAGTAAAAAATTATATTAATCCTTCAGAAGAAAACTCGTGGAAAAATTCAATCCAAGGTTTTATGCAAACGGTTTTAATGGATCAAGAAATTCCAAATAATTGTGGAATAGCAATTGAATTTAAAATTCCATATACTTCAAAGAGAATAGATTTTATCATTACTGGTATGGACAATGAAAAAAGAAATGTGGGGATAATTATTGAATTAAAGCAATGGTCAAAAGTAAAATCAACTGGAAAAGATGGAATTGTTGAAACATTCGTTGGTGGTGCTAATAGAGAAGAAAATCATCCATCATATCAAGCATGGTCATATATGGCTTTTATAAAAGACTACAATGAAAGTGTTCAACTAAAAGAAATTGGTTTGTATCCTTGTGTTTATGCACATAATTATAAACAAAATCCACCCATTTTGTTATCTGATGAATATAAAGATTACATTGATAAGGCTCCTGTCTTTGTTAGCGGTGATGCAGAAAAATTACAGAAGTTTATAAAAAAATATGTTAAATATGGAGATAATGGGAAAACTTTATATGAAATTGAAGATGGAAATATTAGACCATCTAAATCTTTGCAAGATAATATACTAAAAATGGTAAGAGGAAATAAGGAATTTATATTATTAGATAGACAGAAAATTGTATATGAAACTGCAAAGAAGATGGCTGAATTGTCAAAAAAAGATGGAAAGAAGAGATGCTTAATCGTTAAAGGTGGAGCGGGTACAGGCAAGACAGTTTTGGCAATTAATTTATTGGCAGATCTTACAAACGAAGGAATGGTTTGCCAATATACAACTAAAAATTCTGCACCTAGAAATGTGTTTAGAACAAAACTTCATAAAGGGATGACATTCAATAGCGTAGATAATATGTTTAAAGGTTCTGGTTCATATATTGATAGTGATTTGAATTCTATTGATGTAATTTTAGCAGATGAAGCACATAGACTTAATGCTAAATCAGGAAGATATCAAAACATTGGTGAAAATCAAATAAAAGAAATTATCAATGCTTCCAAATTTTCATGTTTCTTTATAGATGAAACACAAAGAGTTACCCTAAAAGATATTGGCTCAATCAAAGAGATTGAAAAATATTTGCATGAATTTGGAATCAAAGAAGAATATCAAAAAATAATGGAACTAGAATCGCAATTTAGATGTAATGGATCTGATGGTTATCTTTCATGGCTTGATAATACTTTGGAAATTAAAGAAACGGCAAACCATGATTTGGATTTTGATTATGATATTGAAATTTTTAATAGTCCAATAGATGTAAGAAATAAGATATTCGAAAAGAATAAACAGGACAATAAATCAAGATTAGTAGCAGGATATTGTTGGAATTGGATAAGTGGAGGAAAAAGCGATACAAATACACATGATATAGTAATCGATAAAGATAATAATGATAATCCAATTGATTTTGAAATGAGTTGGAATCTTGAAAACTCTCAAACTTGGGCGATAGATAATGATTCTGTTAATGAAATTGGATGTATACATACATGTCAAGGATTGGAATTTAACTATGTTGGAGTAATAATTGGAAATGACTTGAGATACGAAAATGGACACATAATAACTGATTACACAAAACGAGCAAAAACTGATCAATCACTTAAAGGGATAAAAACTATGATGAAAGAAGATCCTGAAAAAGCAACAAAATTAGCAGACATGATTATTAAAAATACATATAAAACACTTATGTCTAGAGGACTAAAGGGATGTTATGTGTATTGTGAAGATAAAAATTTAGCAAATTACTTAAGAGAAAAAATACATAATGCAGAAGATATAATTTATACTGAGGAAAATGATGAGGCAATAGAACAAATTGCTGAAAACGAAGAAGACTATGATCCTCATGATAATAAAATTTAAATAAAAAATTATGCAATTATTAAGCATTTTTTAAGTGCAATAAATTTATGATAAAATAAAAATAAAGAAGTCAAAGACTTCTTTAATCACCTAAGTGAAACTAGCTAGGCTAGTATTTAAGCTTAAAGCTTATTTTAACTCATTGTGTTGTTTTAGATAGTAACAACACTTAAATAATATCATTGGAGAGGTAGATTGTCAAGATGTTAGAAGATAAAGAATATAATATTGGTTTGGATATTGGAGTTGGTTCTGTTGGATGGTGTGTTATAGATAACAAAGACCAATTAATTCGATACAAAGGAAAAAACTTATGGGGATCCAGAATTTTTAAGGAGGCAGAACCAGCAAGTGTACGTAGGGCTTTTAGGTCTAGTAAGAGAAGGCTTAATAGAAGAAATGAAAGAATAAAAATATTGCAAAGTTTATTATTAGATGATATGGAAAAAGAATATCCTAATTTTTTTTCAATGCTAAAAGAGTCTTCATTAACAATGGAAGATAAGAAAACTGCCAATAAAATATTGGGAATCAAGTATAATCTTTTTTCTGAAGATGAATTTACTGACAAAGATTATTTTAATAAGTTTAAAACTATATACCATTTAAGAAATTATTTGTGTAATGAAACAGAAAAAGTAGACTTTAGACTTGTATATTTGGCAATTCATCATATTATAAAATATAGAGGTAATTTTTTACACGAGACTGATTTTTCATCAAATACTCAAGAAGTAGAAAAAAGCATAGAAGTTTTACTTAAATTTCTAAATAATGTTTATGCAATTTCTTTTGATACTGTAATTAGTGATTTTACAGATATATTGAAAAATAAAAATATTACTAAAAGTGAGAAAAAAGATGAAATTAAAGGACTATTCACTTTTGATAATGAAAATAAACAAGTATTGATAAATGTAATTAA
>CAYWAH010000018.1:15638-20277 GCA_964456505.1 uncultured Clostridium sp.
AGGATATTCATTTGATATTAATAAAATTTTTAACTCTGAATTTGAGAAAAACAAATATATTTTTTCAAAGGAAATTGATGATGAAGAAAGTATATTAAATGAACTAGGTGAATATTTTCAAATTTATGAAGCTTTAAAAAATATATATAGTTGGTTTATACTTCAGGAAATTCTTGGAGGCAATAAGTTGATTTCAGAAGCATTCATAAAGAAATATGAAAACTATGGTAAAGATTTAAATACATTAAAATTAATTTATAAAAAATATTTGCCTTCACAATATTCTGCTATGTTTAGAAAATATGAAGAAGATAATTATGTTTCATATAATGGAAAAGAAGTGGGCAAGAAAAAATGCGATATAAATGCAATTTATAAAAGAATAAAAAAGGATCTTGATAAATTTAAAGATCAAAGTGATGTAATTGAAATAATTAATAAAATAGACAATGGAGACTTTCTTATCAAATTAAATGTTACAGATAATGGAGCAATTCCACATCAATTACATTTTAGGGAATTAGAATTGATTCTAGATAATCAATCAAAATATTATAGTTCACTTGCTGAAAATAAAGAAAAAATAAAAGAACTATTTAATTTTAGAATTCCATATTATGTTGGACCTCTTGCAAATGGAAAAGATGAAGAAGACAGTAACAGAAGAAGTAAATGGGCATGGTTAGTAAGAAATAATGAAGAAAAAATTAGACCATGGAATTTTTCAGAGGTTATTAATGAAGATGAGACTGCTGAAAAATTTATTAGAAGAATGACTAATAAATGTACATATTTAATAAACGAAGATGTCATTCCTAGAAATTCAATACTATATTCCCGTTTTTGCGTTTTGAATGAGTTAAATAATATTAAGGTCAATGGCAAACACATTGCGTCGGATTTTAAGAAAAAAATAATAGAAGAAATTTTTGAAAAAAAGAAAAAAGTTAGTAAAATTGACATTATTAAATTTTATAACAAAAATGGTTTTAATGTTGAAAGTTTTTCTGGATTATCTGATGGTGAAAATTTTACATCAAATTTAGCTTCTAGTGTGGATATGATTAATATTTTTGGAAAAATTACGCCTGATAACATTGATGAAATTGAAAACATTATTTATTGGATTACAATATTTGAAGAAAAGAAAGTACTTAAGAGAAAAATTGAAAAAGAATATGGAGAAAAATCAAGTTGCAAGAATAAATTATCAGAACAAACAGTAAATCAGTTGGTTAAATTAAACTATAGTGGTTGGTCTAGATTATCAAAAAAATTGCTTATGGGATTGAAATCTGAAGATGGTAAAAATGATACAATAATAGAAAAAATGGAAAAATCTAATTTGAATTTTATGCAGATAATAAATTCAGAAGAATTTGGATTTAATAAGCAAATCGAAAAATTGATGCCACCAATATCTAAAGAATTAAAGTACGATGATGTTAATGAAATACCAACTTCACCAGCAAATAAAAGGGCTATTTGGCAAACTTTACTTGTTGTTAAAGAAATAGTAAAAGTAATGAAACATGAACCAAGAAATATTTATATTGAATTTGCACGAAGAGAAGATGATAATAAGAAATTAAAAGATAATCGTGCCAAGCAATTAATGAAAAAATATGAGGAGATTTCTGCACAAGTTGAGGAATTAAAAAATTATGATTCCAATGTTTATTTAGAACTTAAGAAACACCAAAATGATGAAATTATTAATGAAAAACTTTTCTTATACTTTATTCAAAATGGAAAGTGTATGTATAGTGGAAAACCTTTAAATATTGATGAACTTGGCTCTTATGAGGTGGACCACATTATTCCACGTTCATATATTAAGGATGATAGCATCAGCAATAAAGCATTAGTAATAAGAAGCGAAAACCAAAGAAAAAAGGATAGTTTGTTACTTGACGATAATATTATAAATGCAAGAATTAATTGGTGGAGAAGTTTACTTAATAACGGTCTAATAGATCAATCGAAATTTAATAGATTAACTAGAAGAAAAATGTTTGAAACAGATGAAGATATGGAAAGATTTGTCCAAAGACAATTAGTAGAAACTAGACAAATTACTAAATATGTAACAAATATATTAAAAAACAAACTTGAAAATGTATCAATTTATTCCATTAGAGCTGAACTTACTAGTGGCTTTAGAGAAAAATATGGATTTTATAAAAACAGAAATATCAATAATTCTCATCATGCAAAGGATGCATATATTATTTCAATTATTGGCAATTTATTTGAAAAAGATTGGAAAAATAATGATGAATTTAAATATGGAAAGTATGTGAAAAAATATTTAAATGATGAAAGAACACCTAATGAAAAACATGGAATGATAATGGGATTTATTAATAAAAGAGTAAATATAGATAACATTAGAAAAACAATGAATTATAAGGATTATTTCTTTAGTAGAATGTTAGAAGAGGGAACTGGGGAATTTTACAAACAAACATTATATAGTCCAAAAGATGCAAAGAATAAACCAGTGATTAAATTGAAACAAAATAGAGATTGCACAAATTATGGAGGATATTCTGGAGAACAAAAAGCATACTTATGCTTATTTAAATATTTTAAAGGAAATAAAGAAAATTATGGACTTATAGGCATACCAATTAATGTATCATACAATATTAACAGTGGAAAGACAAATGAATTAGAATATATAACAAATTTGTTTCCCGAATATAATGCAATAACCATTTTAAAAAATAAAATTTTAATGAACCAAGAATATTTGGATGAAGAAAATAATTTAATGAGATTTTGCAGTGATACTGAAATAAGATCTAGCAAAGAACTAAAAGTAAATGAAGAAGCAGAAAAGTTTATTTATTTTCTAAACAATAAAAACGATAAAGATATAGAGTACTTGAATGATAATTTTGAAAAAATATTTAATTATCTTATTGAAAAAATACAAAAACAATATAAATGTTTTGATTCAATATCCAACAGATTAGTTGCGTCACAAGATAAATTTAGTTCATTGGAATTTGATGATAAAAAACAGGTAATTAATGGATTAGTTGATTTGATGGAAACAGGACAAGGTAATTTAAAATGTTTAGGATTATCTGATAGAACAGGCAGAAAAAGTGGTCAAAAATTTGATAGCAAAAAGATAATGAATATGACATTTATTAATAAATCTGTTACTGGAATTTATGAAAGTAGGTATTCTGTAAATGGGATTTAGAACAATTATAATAACCAAGAATTGTAAATTGAGTTATAGAAATGATTATTTAATAATAAGAAGTGAAGAACTTAAAATGATTCATCTTTCAGAAATTTCAACAATTATTGTAGAAAATGGAATGTGTTCAATAACATCTTATCTAATAAATGAACTTGCAAATAAAAAAATAAAGCTTATCATTTGTGATGAAAAACATAATCCTTCTTGTGAGGTAATGCCATATTACGGCTCATTTAATACAAGTAAGAAAATTAATAGTCAAATTAATTGGACTAAAATAAAAAAAGATGAGGCTTGGAAAATAATAGTAAAATACAAAATTCATAACCAAGGACATCTGTTAGAAAAACTTAGAATTGATGGATTTGATAAACTATTTGAATTTGAAAAAGAAGTAACGCCTGGCGATACAACAAATAGAGAAGGACATGCAGCAAAAGTATACTTTAATTTATTATTTGGCAAGTCATTTATTAGAGGAGATTCAAACAACACGAATGCGGCACTAGATTATGGATATTCTATACTTTTGTCTTTATTAAATAGAGAAATTGTGAGTAAAGGATACATTACACAACTAGGAATTAATCACAGAAATGAGTTTAATCCATATAATTTATCATGTGATTTAATGGAAATTTTTAGACCATTAATTGATGGAATTGTTTACGAAAATATTGAATTTGCATTAGATAAGGATTATAAATTAAAGCTAATAGATGTATGTAATAAAGAAGTAATTATCGATGGGAAGAAACAATATCTATCAAATGCAATTCCAATTTTTCTTGGTTCAGTATTTAATTTTTTGGAAAGTGATGAAAATAACATATTAAATTATGAGTTTTAGGTTTATGAGAGTAATAGTATTTTTTGATTTGCCAACTGATACGGCTAAAGATAGGAGAAATTATAATAAGTTTAGAAGAAATCTGATTAATGATGGCTTTATTATGTTACAAGAGTCAGTATATTCAAAACTAGCATTAAATGGCTCTATTGCAAATTCAATAAAAGAAAAATTAAAAAAATATAAGCCACCCAAAGGATTAGTTCAAATGTTAATAATAACAGAAAAGCAATATAGTAGCATAGAATTTATTACAGGAGAAAAAAATCAATCTATAATAGAAAATACGGAGAGAACTATTATTTTATGAAATTAAGAATAAATGGATTTGAAAGAGATATTGAATTTAACGATAATAATGTAAATGTTATGTATATTGAAAATACAAGTCTTTTTACTCATGTTATTGAACTGATAAACAATAAATTAAATGGATTTGAAGATAATGAAATAGTTTTATTAGATAATGAAGATAATGAAATTAACTTTGAAAAAAATGCATTTTTTCTTTTGGATTATTTTAATATTGATTATAATTCAAAAAAAATATTAAAAAATATTTATGATAG
>CAYWAH010000018.1:20287-20887 GCA_964456505.1 uncultured Clostridium sp.
AGTAAATATTGAAAACAACCAAGATGAAAAAGTGTATCAACTTAGTAAAGAATTAACAAATTTATTAATTTCTGAAATAAATGAACTTCAATTTGAATTTGTTATGAAAGATAGCATTGAAATACAAGATTTATTAAAATTATATAATCTAAAAATAGATGGATCATCATATACTGATGTCCTTGATAGGGTAGAACTTGTTATTAATCTTTTGGCTGAATTTAAAATCGCAAATTTACTGATTTTACCAAATATAAAAAGTTTTTTAGATGATGAGAAACTAGTTGAATTATATAAATATTCGTTGTATAATAATATTGATTTATTTATTATTGAAAGACATCAATCAAATAAATTAACGTATGAGCATTCGATTCTAATAGATGAGAATTTTAACGAAATACAATTATAAATTTTTCTAAAATAACACATACGAAGTCATTGAGCGTATTCTGAAACCAATTTGAGGTTTTAGAGTTGTGTTATTTTAGATAGTAATGAAACTCAAATAATGATGAAAGCTAATGCAATATTGTTTTAGAGTTGTGTTATTTTAGATAGTAATGAAACATAATAAAATGTTTGACACATTGGAAAATT
>CAYWAH010000019.1:0-20754 GCA_964456505.1 uncultured Clostridium sp.
GCACCCTTTTAAGAAAGGTTAGAATCAAATTCTAACATAAGTTGGCAGGGGTACTAAGATTCGAACTCAGACCCGCGGTTTTGGAGACCGTCATGCTACCATTAACACCATACCCCTATAAAAACTACTTCAATACTATATCATATTGAAGTAAAATTATCAAGCAATTTTTATTATTCATCGCCTTTTTTCTTATTTTTATTTTTGCTATCTTTATTTACTTTTTTAGTTTTATTATCCTTTTGATCTTTTTTGTATTCAAAATCTTTTTCGTTAGCCTTTTCTACATTATTTACAATATCAAAAGGATAATTAGAAAAATTATCATAATCTTCTTCTATATTATCGTAATTATCTAAGTTAACTTTTGGAGTCTTTTTGTTTTTTGGTTTTGACTTTTTTGAAGTTTCATTTTTTTCATCACTCCAGTCAAGATTAATAATTTTCTTGCATTTAGGACAACTTATTTTTTCTTTGCCCTCATCTTGTTTTTGGATTTCAAAATCATAGTGACATTTTGGACAAGTCATTTCAAAATGGTAGTCTTCGTCTTCACTAAATTTAGACAAAGTATCTTTAATTTCATCAAAAGTTTCTCTAATTTTTCTGTGATACTTTTCAGATTCTTCATCATCATCTTCTTCGTCGTCATTATAATCTTTATCACCAAAAATTTCATTTTCAATATCTTTAATTCTGTCATCCATCTCGCTTAATGCAATTACGGTACTTTTTTGAAACATATCCATTTCGCTTAAATTTATAATGCCTGAAAAAGCAGCTGTAACAAATTCATTAATCTCATTAGTTAGCATTCTACGCTTTTTTTCATTTTTTACGTTTTCTTTAATATCATTAAGAATTTTATAATATCTTTTTTCTAAATTCATTAAAAAAATTATACCCTTTCCATGTACTCGCCAGTACGAGTATCAACTCTTATAACATCTCCAATGTTGATAAACATAGGTACTTGAAGTTCATAACCATTTTCAAGTTTTGCTGGTTTTCCAGATGTTGTTGTAGTATTTCCAGCAAATCCTGGCTCTGTATATGTAACTTCTAGTTCAACTGAAATAGGTAATTCAATTGAGAAAACATTTCCTTTATACGATAACAATTTAACATTCATATTTTCTTTTAAGAATTTTAAGTTATCACCTAATTGTTCTTTATTCAATGGAATTTGCTCATATGTTTCATTGTCCATAAAATAATATAAGCCAGAATCTTCATATAGATATTGCATTTCTCTCTTTTCAATTTCTGCTGCGTTGAATTTTTCATTTGGGTTAAATGTTTTTTCAACTACTGCTCCTGTGATAACATTTTTTATTTTTGTTCTTACAAATGCAGAACCTTTTCCTGGTTTAACGTGTTGGAATTCAACTATTCTATAAACATTTCCATCCATTTCAAAAGTTGTTCCATTTCTAAAATCTCCTGCTGAATATACTGTTGCCATTAATTTTTTCCTCCCTTTTTTTATTTGAATAATAATTGCATTTTGGCATTGTTGAACTTCAATAAAAATATGTTTAAGCAAATAATAAGTACGTCTCACACATATTTCATCTCGTCTGCCTTGCCGAAGTCATAATTCTTATTCGAACAATTTTATTAACTCTTTATATAAAAACTTTATCTATTTTACTACATTTCTTGTGATAAATCAAGTATTTTAAAGATTTTATAATTAGATTGTTTTCCTATTTTTTTAATAATTATTTAATTCAATTTTAAGTATAATAAATTTTTACAATTTTACTTTCTATTTATATAACTTTCTAATATATACACCGCTGCAATTGTGTCAACTATTTCTCTCTTTTTTCTTTTATTTATATTAAGATCATTCATTGTTCTATGTGCTTCAACTGTTGTCAATCTTTCATCAACCTTCACGATGTTTACTTTATTAAATCTGCATTTTAGTTTATGAATGAAAAGGTCTGTTTGTTTAGATCTTTCACTTTCGGTTCCATTCATGTTTATTGGGTTACCTATTACAATTGTATCAATATTATATTGTTCAATGATTTCTTGTAATCTTTTTAATATTATTTTATCATTTCCATTTGACGTAATAGTTTCTAGACCTTGCGCTGTAATACCGAGTTCATCAGTGATTGCAACGCCAGTTCTAGAAACCCCATAGTCAATACCTAAAATTCTATTCATCAATACCTATATATTCCTTTACCATTTTGTCAAGTAATTCATCTCTTTGAACTTGTCTTATTAAATTTCTTGCGCCATTATGACTTGTAATATATGTAGGATCACCTGAAAGTATATATCCAACTATTTGGTTAATTGGATTATATCCTTTTTCTTTTAAATCAGCATATACTTTTTTTAGTATCTCTTTTGTTCTTTCGTTTTCATCCATTTCAAATTTGTAACTTTGAGTTCTATCCATATCATCATATTCCATATTACATAAACCTCCTATATCTATTTTTACATTTTACAATGTACTTATAGTGTTTTCATCTGATTTATCTATGTATTCTTCTATTTTTTTCAAAGCTCCATCAAGTGATGTTCCTTTATAATATGTTGAAAGAGCAACTCTAATTTTTGGTGTAACAAAATTTTTATTTAAGTCTTCTTGTTTTTCAGGCTTTTTATGGTATTTATAATAATCATCATTATATGCTACTTTTAATGTTTCAAGTTTATTCTTCATATCATTCATAAAGTTAACAGCACCATTTACATCAACTCCAGAAAACACAATAGCAAATTTTGGTCCCATATATCTTACAAAAATATATTCTTTTGCTAAATTGTTTTTAACGTAATTTGATACAATTGTAATTGTATCGTTTCCTGTTTTTCTACTTATAGTTTCATTTATTTGATCTAGATTTGATATTCTAAATAAACATATAGCAGATGTTGTATATGTATCTATTATCTTTTTACCCTCGCCATATAAGTACTCTGCTGATTTCAATCCTGAATATAGATCATCTCTTACAATATTTTCAAGAGTTTCTTGATTTTCAACAGTTTTTAGAATTGTAACAATGTTGTTTCTTACAACTTCTAATATTGTAGTATCTATTTTATCAAATTCATGTGGCTTGCTTCCCTCTATAATCCAATGTCCTATGTAGACATTGTCAATATATAAAGGGAAAAACATTGCACATTTAGCTCTGCCAAATTCCATTTTTTGGTATGGAAGTTTTTCATTTTCATTTTCTACTGTTATATATTTAGGTGTAGCAGTTCTGATACTATCTCCAAATACTGGATCATTTTGTAGGTTTCTTAAAGTATTCCAATGTTTCTTATCAACATTTGAAGCTTTTACAACATACTCTGCTCCATTGAAAACAACAATTGTAGAATATTTTATTGAATATTTGTTTATTAATATATCATTGATATTCTCAAGTTTTTCCTCAATTGTTAAATTATCACCCAATGTTTTCATAAATTCTTGAAGAACATCCAAACTTGTAACCTTTTGGTTTAAGTTTGAATATGTATCTACTTTTTTATGAATTTGATAATTGTATATCATTAAAACTAATACTATTATTACTAGTATAATGATGAATATTAAAGGTATTATTGGGTTCACTTGAAATTACACCTTCTTTCTTATATAACTATTTTAGTAATTGTTTCTCATTTTATTTAATGTGTCATTCATATTGTTTGAAAATGTTTGGTTTATTTGTTGATTATTATTTGGTATTGTCTCTTCTTCTTTTTTTCTTCCAAATAATCCTCTTTTTTTCTTTTTTTCTTGATTAACATTTGGGTTTATTGGAGCATTTGAAAATTGGTTATTATTATATTGACCATATTGTGGTGCTACTTGTCCCATATTTCCATAGTAATTATTATTTCCATATGATGCATTCATATTTCCGTATTGATTATATTGATTTGCACCATATGAATTCATATTTTGGTTTAATGTATTGTTATAATTATTGAAATTATTATATCCGCCATTGTTTTCTTGTGTTCCATCTCCTGCAACTAGTGGATAAACAATTTCTTTTAATTTTGTAAATGCATCAACTAATTCTTTTGAGAAACCATCTAAAGATAATTGACACATAGCAATTTCTTCCAAATATTTTTCATATGCATTTTCTTCAAATGGAATTAAGACATATTTTATTGCATTTGCATTAAATAAATCTCTTTGTAATGTCATTGATGGTTCATTATATTTTGACATTCCACCAATTATCATTTTGTAATCTAACATTTTTAATTTAACATATTTATTTATTACTACGCTTAATTTTGTTTCATCAAGTAAATTGTTAGCTTTCAAATCACTTAAAAACTTTGTTAATGGTTGAATTGTAAATGCATCCATTGTTTGTACTAAATATATTTCACTTGCTAAAGCAAAATATCTTTGCTTTGTTGTAAAATCACAATCTAATAATACAACATCAAAGTTGCTTTCTGCGTTTGCTATTACAGCATTTTCATCAATTGGCTCAATTTCTGCTTCTCCTGGAAGTTCTGTGAATATTGTTAAATTCTTATTGTACTCTATTCCACTTATTACACCTTTAGATAAGTTTTTTAAGCTTTCTCCAGCAATTTTCATTTTTGTTGAATCATTATTTGTAAACATATAGTAAGCATTTTTATTTCTTGTTAAATCAACAATTGCTGTTTTAATGTTGTTTTCAGATAGCATTTGTGCAAGATTATTTACTATAAATGATGTACCATTTTTAGTTGTTCCTACAAATAATGCTACTTTTTCTTTTTTAGCAATATTATTCATTGGTTGGTTCATGCTTGGATTTGTATTAATCATATTTCCATTAAATTGATTATCATTATAGTTCATGTTTGGTTGGTTCATTCCCATATCACCATATGGATTTGAATTAGCATTAAAGTTATTAAATGAATCATATGGATTATTCATATTTTGATTATCCAAACCTTGAATATTTTGATTCATTTCTAAACCATTTTGGTTAAAGTTATTATCAAATCCGTAATTGTTATCAAAATTATAATTCATATTATTGTTGTATCCATAATTATTTGCTTGATTTTGATTGTACATAGGATTATTTCCTTGATAATTTTGATTGTTATTTGTTCCTAAATTCATATCAAATAAGTTTGTTTCTTGGTCATCAAACATATTATTTTTTTCTCCTTCTTGGGCATTTTTATCTTCTGAATTATTTTTTATTTCAGTAGTATTCTTATTTGTATTAGAGTAAGCATTGTTTACACTAGAATTTTGATTTGTATTTTTAACTGAACCTGCATTTATGCTTTGTACTGTATTAGAATTAGATGCTACTTGGACAACACTTGAATCATTTTGTATTGGTTGTTCTGTAGTTTCTATTTCATCAGGAAGTGGATTCTTACGTGGTCTTCCTCTCTTCTTTTTAACCTTAGGTTCTGTTGAAATAGGATATTTACGTGGTCTACCTCTTCCTCTTTTTTGCTCTGTTTCTTCTGGCTCAACAACAGCACTATCTTGAGTATTCATAGTATCTTTTTCTGAATTTTGTGCTAATTCATTTTTTCTAGTATTATTAGAAGCTTCATCATTTTCTTCCAAATGATTTTCAGACAAATTATTAATTGCTGGTTTTACATTATCGTCAATTGGTTTCATTGGTTGAGCATATGATGGTTGATTATATTGTTCTCCATGATATGGTGATTGTTGCATATCTGGTTCGTTGTATACTGGTTGTTGTGTAATTGGCTCAATAGGTTTTATTGGCTCCATTGGTTGCACTGGTTCAATATGATTAATTGGTTGAACAGGTTGAATATTTTGTATTGCTTTAGGATTTTGTGCCATTTTAGGTTGTTGAGCAAATTGTTGCATAGGCTGTGTTGGTTGAATATTCTGTATAGGTTGTACTGGCTGAATATGTTGTATTTGTTGAACATTCTGCATTGGTGTAGGTCTAACAGGCTCTTGAGACATATTCATACCATTGTTATTCTCTTGAATAGGCTTTGCAATATTCATTGCAGAAGGTATAATAACTGGCTTGTCCATCTTCTCTTTTGAAATGTCTTTTTCCATAAAATCTAAAAAGCCATGTTTCTTCTGTTTTTCAGTTTCATTGTTCTTATATTTTACATATTTACCATTTGAAAGGACTGTTCCATTTGACATTAATTCTTGATATCTTTGGCAACTAGTTTCCAATATTGCCTTAACTGGCATTGGCAAAAATTTAACTATAATTCTAAGTTGTGTATCATCATATTGATTAGCAATACTATTAAATGCCTCAACACATTTTTTCTCATTATTGCCAATTCTTCCATAATAATTCAAAATATTTCTAATTTGATCTTCACTAACTAAATCATTAGTTGATGGTTTATATTCTATTTCTCCTTCACTATCTATATTGTAATATTTTTTTGCTTCCTTTTTATTACGTGGTTTATTTAGTAAGTTACATAGTTGATCTAAGTTTCTGTCATTTCCAACAAGAGCATTATAAATACTCATGCTAAAAAATTTTCTTAATAAAACATCTGATTTTGTTCTTCTATCAGAGCAAATGAATATAATAGGAATATCTTCTCCTGTAGGTTTAGAAGCTTCATCACTAATATTATCAAGTTTTTCAACCAAGAAATTATCTATTGCTTCAAAGTTATTATTAGATATTGGTTCAAGATCCTCACTGACAATTATTGCATCATATGATTTATCTCTTTGAAGTTCATTAACTATTGCATTAAAATAATAAACATTTTTACTTGTAATTATTTCTTTATACATGCGTTGATATTTACTAATAACTCCTTTAGTAATATTGTCATTACTTACTGCAAACAAAACTTTCATTTCTTAATTATTCCTTTCTTATGTACAAAAATTTATTATTATGCAAAAACAAAGATGTATTTTAGCCTCTCCATCCTTTTACAACTATTGCAAAAATTAATGGTAAAACTTGGCATATAACTAATAATGTTACAATTGCAATCATAGAATTGAAGCCTTTGTCTCTTGCTTCAAGATGTCTTGCTCCAAGTATAAATTCATATATTGCACTAATAGCTATTCCTAAAAAAGCAAAAGGTATACTGTATATTCTAACCTTATTCAAAACATAGGCTACAGTACCATAAACTTTGCTACCATATACTTCTTGAAAATCTTCTATTGATTTCATCTCTGTGTTTTTTATTGCAACTAATTGACTCTTTGTATCATTAGTTATTATTTCATTAGTATTTTCACCTGTACTTGTAGCATATACGCTTGATGAAATCATAGAAACAAGTACTATTGCGAAAGTTAAAAATGTAATGCCTATTGCCTTTTTCATTTCATATTCCTCCTTGTATAATAATACACTAACTTAAATAAAATAGCAAGTAATTTTTTACAATTTATTGTACAAATACATCATCCATTTATAAACAGCATTTGCCCAATTCTTATCAGTAGCATAAGATTGATTAACAGCAGATATTGTAGAGCCTTTATAATATGTGCCAAGGGCCGTTTCACCATTATAAATAGGTGTGCCTTTGGGGTTTAAGTAATATTTAACAAGTACTCTTGAAACCAAGTCAATTCCGTTTGCATAACCATCAAAAGAAGAAGCAGAAGCATACGGACTTCTATCATATGCTTGAAATCCAAATAGATTCTTTTTATCAAGAGAAATTTTAGAAGTACCCCAACCACTTTCATGAATACCAATAGCTGCTACAAATAAACCATTAATATTATATTGTTGTTCTGCATAGTAAAAATACTCTGCATTATTTTCAAAAACTTTATTTTTATCATTTGGATCATTAGCAAAAACTTTTTTAAATTGTTCTAGCGTTAAATTGCTTCTTCTATTCATTAGCATACTAAATCCAAGATTTTGAGTTAATTGTTCTTTAGTATATTGAATATTGTTTTCATCTCCATCGCCAGTACCATTTGGATTAACATATGTTAGGCTATTCTTCATAGCATAACCTTCATGACTATCATATTTTACATAATACCAGTCTCCAACATCTTTAACTAAAGTAACCTTTTCGCCCTTATTAATAGTAACAATTTTTTCTGCATTTTCACTTGGGTTTGTCCTAATAGCAACAGTATTTGAAGTGGCCTTCAAAGTATCTCCAACAATAGGTACATAATTTGAAGAATATGGAGCCTTTCCAACCTCAACAATTTTATCAATAGAAGCTTTAGTAATATCAGTAGTAATTTTTTCTTCAGAAATCAACTCACCATTTTTGTAAATTTGTTTTATAACAGCGTTTTGTTTGCCCTCTTGTCCTTCTTGTAAAGTCTGCATTTTGCCATTTGCAAGAGAATCATTTTCTCTATATTGAGTAGTAAATTCCAAATCAATTTCTTGTTGAACAATTTTTTCTGTAATTACATCATTTTCATTACTAACAGCAATTTCTTGTAAATTCATTTTTTTAGAATCATCTTGCTTTTGAATTGGAACATCTACTTTTATTCCATTTTCATGCTCTGTGTTGCTATTAGTATTATTCAAATTATTTTCATCATTTTTAGCATAAGATTTGTTTTTCATTACAACAACAATAGCAATAGTTATTGCTATAACTATTGCGAGCCCTGCATATAAAATTATTTGTAATTTTTTTTTGTTTTTCATATCAAATCCTATTATTATAAAATAATTGCTTTGGATCAAAGTTCAAATAATCTGAGCTGACTAGTTGAAAATCAATTCCTTCGTACTTTTCCAAAATTGCGTTGCTTTGAGCCTCCCCATGTAAATGTGCATACACACACTTATTGATGTTGTACTTTTTAAGAACCTCAATGAATGGACTAGTTTGTCCATCCTTAACCATTTGCTTCGTAATTGGTGGATAATGCATCATACAAATAATATCATTGAATTCAAAATTCTTTATTCCATATTCAATAGAATTTTCAAGCCTAATGCACTCTCTTGCAATCATCTTTTTATCTTGTTCAATGTCATCTGTTTCTGAAAGTGTCCAACCTCTCGTGCCAACAATTAAAATTCCATCATACACATAAGCATTGTTAAAAAGAAAGTTGATATTTTCAAAATTCCAATTCTTAATATATGAATTCATTTTAGTAACTGTTTCCCACCAATAGTCGTGGTTACCTTTAAGTAAAATTTTCTTTCCAGGCAATTTATTTATGTACTCAAAATCTAATTTTGCATCTTCAATATATGTGCACCACGAAAAGTCTCCTGGTAAAAGTACCAAGTCATTTTCAGTTATTTTGTTCAGCCAATTTTTCTCTATCTTTTTTTCGTAATCAGACCAATTATATCCAAAAATATCCATTGGTTTATTGGTGCTAAAAGATAGATGTAAATCTCCTATTGCATATATCATATATGCCCTCTTTCTATTCACTTAATTTTAAATTAGGTATTGCATTTAAACTTAAATCGCTTGTTTTATTATTTATGAAATCATAATATCCAGCAGATGCTATCATTGCAGCATTATCTGTGCATAATTTAATGTCTGGCATATACACTTTTATTCCATCTTTTTCAAGTTCTTCAAAAGAATTTCTAATGTAACTATTTGCTGATACTCCACCTGCTAATACTATAGTTTTTATTCCTGTGTTATTTATTGCTTTTTTAATATTTTCAATTAGAATTTCAGAAACTGTTTTTTCAAAACTCTTGCATAAATCTTCTTTATTCAAATTTGGATTTTTGTGGTATAGATTTATTACAGCTGTTTTTATTCCACTAAAACTAAAATCTAAATTTTCAAAACTTGGTTTTGGCAAATCTATAGTAGGTTTTCCAAGCGAGGCCATTCTATCTATTTTAGGTCCACCTGGATAACCTAATCCTATTACTCTTGCAACTTTATCAAACGCTTCTCCTATTGCATCATCCTTTGTTTTTCCTAGTACTTCAAAATCATTGTAATCTTTTACAAGCACAATTTGTGTGTTTCCTCCAGACATCATCATACACAAAAATGGTGGTTTTAAATCTTTGTGTGTAATATAGTTTGCAGCAATGTGTCCTTCAATATGGTTAACTCCAACTAGTGGCTTTTCAATTGCATAGCTCAAAGCTTTTCCATATGAAAGTCCTACTAATAATGCTCCAACAAGCCCTGGTCCATAGGTAACACAAACAGCATCAACATCTTGATATTTTATTTTTGCATCTTCAATTGCCTTTTTTGATACAAAAGAAATATTTTGAATATGATTTCTTGATGCAATTTCTGGAACTACTCCACCATAAATTGTATGTATATCAATTTGAGTGTTTATAACATTAGACAAAACTTCTCTGCCATTTTTTACAACAGCAACAGAAGTTTCGTCACAACTTGATTCAATTCCTAATGTTAAAATATCTTTCAATAATTTCTCCTTTTTATCTAATACCTGAAATAGCTAAAATAAGTTTTAGCAATCCATTATTTACAGCATTAATTGCAGGTGCAACAATAGCGCCTGAAATTGGTGTTATCCAAATAATCAAAAAAATAAAATATAAAATTTTTTGATTTCTATTTACCCAGTCAGTTGCTTTTGTAGGTAAAATAGCAAGTAATATTTTTGAACCATCTAATGGTGGTAATGGTATTAAATTAAATATTCCTAGTGATACATTTATTGTAATAATACTTTCAACAAGTGTTTTTATTACATAACCAGTATTGTTATATAAAAGAAAACTATAACTAAACCTTAAAAGCAATCCATATATTACTGAAAAAATGAATGCTAATAAAAAGTTCATTAAGGGTCCTGCAAGTGAAACAATTGCATTTCCTTGCCTAATTGTTACTTTTCTATTAAAATTTGCTGGATTAATTTCAACAGGTTTTCCCCATCCAAATCCTGCAAATAAAAGCAATATCATTCCATATGGATCAATATGTCTTAATGGATTTAATGATAATCTTCCTTGTCTTCTTGGTGTATCATCTCCTAATTTATCTGCTGCTAACGCATGTGCATATTCGTGAAATGTCAAGCCAATTAAAATTGCTGGTAATGACAGAACTAATCCAAGTAATTTACTTGGACTAGTTAGGTATTCACTTAAATTTGTAATAATTAAAATTACAAATATCAAAATTGTTAACGGGTCTGAAAAATTGTATGCCATTTTTTCTCCTTAAACTTTATCTATTGTATTAGTTTGATGATGTAGATGATCCTGAATTACCATAATATTGTTGCATCATGTATGAATAATAATCAAATGGCTTTACAGTTTCTGGCTTACCATAGTCTACACCTTTTGTATCAACTCTTATTGAAGTAATAACCGGTTTATTTATTGGCATATCAGCAGTTAAATTTTGATCTGTAGTATTCGAATCTCTTGTTTGTACTTCAACATTTGATATAGCATCAACAACATCCATTCCATCTATTACTTTTCCAAATGCAGCATATGCTCCGTCTAAACTTTCTTTGTCTGCTGTCATAATAAAGAATTGGCAAGAAGCTGAATTATAGCCTTTTTCTACTAAAGTTGTTGTTCCCATATTTGAGTAGTCTGATCTAGCCATTGAGATTACTCCTCTTTTATGTCTTAAAGTATTTTGTGTAAATCCATTAAGGATAAATTCTCCTTTAATGCAGTATGAATCATTACTTGAACTTGATGAACTAGATGAAGTATTTTCTGCTGAAGAGTTTGAAGAATCAGTATTTTTAGCTACCTCGTTTGTTGAATCAGAACTATCTTTTTCTTCTAACGCACTTAGTGTAGCATTTCCGCTTCCATCTCCTTTTGGATCTCCACCTTGAATCATAAAATCAGGAATTGTTCTATGGAATGTTAATCCATCATAGAAACCATTGTTTGCTAATCTAATAAAGTTTGCTACTGTATTTGGAGCATAATTTGGATAAAGTTCTACTTTTATTGTTCCATAATCTTGTACTTCAATTGTTGCTACAGGATTTTCAGTTGTGTATGTTTTCTTTCTTATTATAGTTCCACACACATATCCAATTAAAGTTAGTAAAATTAAAATAGCAACTATAGAAATAGTTAGTCTAATTTTTTCTTCCTTTGATTTTGGAACTTTAATTTTCTTTGCTTTTGTTTTAACTTTTGTCTTTGAATTTTCTACTTTCTTTGTTTCTACTTTAGCTTTTGACTTCTCTATCTTTTTATTTTCTGCCTTTAATTTTGTTGTATTTTTCTTATTTTGTTTTGCAACTGCCTTTTTTGTTTTTTTTGTTGAATCTTCTTTTTTCAATTTATTTTCCTTCTTTCTTATTACTAGTCTTTTATATCTTAATTATACAAATCTTTCAAAAACTAATTGTTCTTGCATTCTTTTTAATGTTTGTACAATTGATTTTGCTCTTACTTCTCCGATTCCATCTACTTCATCTAGTTCATCAATATCAGCTGATAGTATACTTTGTAAATTTTTAAATTTTTTTACTATATTATCAACTATGTTTGAAGGAACTCTTGGAACTTTGTTAAGTATTCTATATCCTTTTGAATAAACATTGAATTCATCAAAATTATCTGCATCTTTTACTCCTATACATGTAGCAATAATTTGTTCATTTGATAAATCATCATCTTTTAGATTACGTATATTTTTTAGAGCAGTTTCTACTCTTTTTCCAACCACATAATCTTTTATTAATAACATTTCTTCATCTTCAATTCCAGCTGTTGATTCATCTAATTGCATTTTTAGAATTCTTCCTTCGTCACCTAATTCATCGATTGACTTTTGAACCTCATCTGCAATTCTTAAAAGCATTTCTGCTCTTCTAATTGATTCAACAACCATCTTTAAAGTGGCTATATCACTAAATTCATATTCTGTTAAAACACTAATTCTATCATCAAATACTTTCTTGTATTTTTCAACTGTTTGTAATGCTTGATTTGTTTTAGACATTACTTTTGTAGTACTCTCCAAAATGTATCTTTGGTTAGCACTATATACTGTAATTACACCTCTTCTTTGTGAAATACTTATTACTACGTTTCCTGTTTGTTTTGCAATTCTTTCAGCTGTTCTATGTCTTGTTCCGGTTTCAACTGTAGGAATACTGAAATCTGGCATTAGTTGTGCATTGGCAACTAATATCTTTTTTAAATCTTCACTTACAACGATTGCTCCATCCATTTTTGCAAGTTCATATAATCTTGCAGGAGTGAATTCAACATCAAACCTAAATCCACCATCAATTAAATCTTGCATTTTGTTAGGATCACCTATTACAATTAATCCTCCTGTTTTTGCTCTTAATATATTATCAAGACCTGCTCTTATTGCTGTGCCAGGCGCAATCATTTTTAAAACATCAACTATTTCCATATTATGACCTCTCTAACTTTATTTTTTCTTTGCTTATAGAGATAATAAAATGAGTAACATTTAAGCGTTCTTTTGTATTTTATTATTTCATTTGTGTTGCGTTTAGCTGATATTTAAACTTCTAAGTGCCTCATTAATATTTCTGACCCCTATTATATCTAATTTATAACTATCTTTCAAGAGTTTTTTGTTATTTTGCGAAATTATACATCTTTTAATTCCTAATTTTTCCGCTTCTCTTAATCTCTTATCTATCATATTTACACTTCTAATTTCTCCAGTCAAGCCAACTTCACCAATTATTGCGGTATCTTTAGGAATATATACACTCTTCAAACTCGAAGCCATCGCAATTGCAATTCCAAGATCCGTAGCAGGTTCTGCAATTTTCATTCCACTTACAACATTTACATATACATCTTGATTTCCTAATGGTAATCTTGATCTCTTTTCTAATACTGCAATCAAAAGTGCAATTTTATTGAAATCAATTCCGTTTCCTGTTCTTTTTGGAATACCATATATACTTGGAGTAGTTAACGCTTGTAGTTCAACAAGTAATGGTCTAGTTCCTTCAAGGCTACATACAATACACGAACCTGGGACTTGCTCGGAATCTTCTGAAATTAAAACTGAAGATGGGTCTTTTACCTCACACATTCCTTCATTTCTCATTTCAAACATTCCAACTTCATTTGTCGAGCCAAATCTATTTTTTGCACTCCTTAAAATTCTATATGTAAAATATCTTTCTCCTTCAAGATAAAGTACTGTATCAACCATGTGTTCAAGTACTCTTGGCCCTGCAATATTTCCATCTTTTGTAACATGCCCAATAATAATTGTTGTAATTGCATTTTGCTTACAGCATCTCATTATTCTTGAAGTGATTTCTCTTACTTGGCTAACGGTTCCAGGCGCTGATGTAATTTCATTTGAGTACATTGTTTGAATAGAATCTATTACACACATTTCAGGATTTATTTCTTGAATTTGCGCTTCAATATTGTCAATATCTGTTTCACCTAAAAATAAAATATTTTTATTTTTTATGTTCAATCTGTCTGCTCTCAATTTTACTTGTTCCGCAGACTCTTCTCCTGAAACGTATAAAACTTTCTTTTCATCAGTTGCAATCTTATCACATAATTGCAAAATCAAAGTGGATTTTCCAATGCCTGGCTCTCCACCTATTAGTACTAATGAGCCTCTTACAATTCCTCCGCCTAACACTCTGTCGAATTCATCATAACCTGTTTTAGTTCTTATTGTTTCTTTTCCCTCAATTGCATCCAATTCAATTGGCTTTGGTGCATCTTTTAAATTTACTTTTGTGCCTGCTGATGTAGTTTGCTGTAATTTTTCTTCATAGAATGTATTCCAAGAACCACAAGATGGACATTTTCCAAGCCATTTTGCTGATTCGTATCCACACTCACTACATACAAAAATTGATTTGTTTTTTGCCATTCATTTTTGTATAATCAATAAAATTGATTATTCCCTTTCTTTTAATTTTTCTTGTTATTTTTTATTCTTATATAGTTCATATATAAGTTTTATAAACATTGCATGTGACCAGCCCAAACCAATAACCCATCTTTGGTTTAGTTCGCTATTTGCTTGTTCTGGTAAAAATCCTAATGGTGTTGCACTATTTACAATAAACTTCAAGCATTTATTAGCTTCTACTTCATTTCCAATTTGTTTATAATACATTCCCATCCATGCTGTAGCAATTATCCAAGGATTTAATCCATCTAAATAATTGTCATTTTGGTATCTTAAATATCCTCCCAAAAATGTTCTTAATGTCATGTTTATTTGTTCTACTGTATTTCTTACTAACTTTTCATTTGGAGAAAATAGTTTGAATGGAATTGTTGCTCCTAAAATGCTTATGTCCATATTTTTGTCATTCGTATTTCTATAAAGTATATTTTTATCTTTATCAACCATATTTGTAAGAATGTATTCTTTCAAACCTCTAGTCAATTTCTCGTATTTATTTTTTGCTGTATTAATGCTTTCTTGTTTTAATCGATTGTCCTTATAACTATCTTTTATTAGATTATACATTTCTATCATACAAGTAAATGCGGAATAAATTGCAGACAAAGAATATAAGTGAATTCCTTCTGTGTTTTCCCATAGATCATAACTTGGGTGTTTATATATCTCGTCTCTATCTTTGTAATTATAATCTTTTTCTAATTCTGCTCTAACCTTGTCTTCTTTTTCTTCATAGTTCAAAATATATTTTACATATTTTTCCAAAAATGTACAAGCCTTTTCTAACATTTTTAAATTGTCACGAATGAATTTCAAATCATTTCTCCCTTTTTTTCTTGATGACAATTTAAAATATTGATAAGCTCCCCATACTACGATTGCTGTTTCATCTATTTGATAACCCCAGCATGGTGCAAGTCTTCCATCTGTATAGAAACGTTGTTCCCAGAAGCCTTCTTTTGCTTGAGTATTTTTTAGGAAAACCTCAAAGTATTTTCTATACATATCTTCGAATCCTAAATATTGTATTCCATCATAAATTAAAATAGAATCTCTTGGCCAAGTGTATGAATATCTTCCTGATTTGTCTCTATCTTCATCTACTTCTAGTGAAGCACTTATTGCACCCGTATCTTCATTAATAAGAAATGGCATATATAGAATTGTTCTCTTATATATTTTTATTAATTTATCTGTAAACTCTGTACCATCTCTTTTTATTTTTATTGTATCGTGGTCTGCTAAAAATTTTTTCCAATAACTTTCTATTTTTGAAAACTCCTTGTCAACATCTAATTTTCTTAGTTCAGGAATTTTGCTTTTTGCTTCATTGATACTTGCTGAATCATACTTCATAAAGCAAGCAAATGAAATTTCTTTTTTCTCTCCTGGTTTGATTGTACCTAAATCATAGCCAATTGCTGCTTCAGATGACATCGCAATATAATCTTTATCTGCTAAATTTCCTGTTGTAATATTGTTTTCAATATTATTTAATTGATGGCTCATTAGCTTTTCTTTTGATACAAATGCGCAAAGGAAATTGTGACTATATTGTATTAAAGAATCATAAGCGATCATGCTTCCTGCCATATTATTAAATGATGAAATCATTTTTGAATCAATAAAAAATTTCACATCTAAATTTATTTTATTGTTATTTTTGATTTCATATTTTTTAAGAAGAATGTCTTTATTTATCATTACAGCATCTGTTTGTTTTATTGCAAAATTAAAGTATGTATTCTCAATAATAGTATTAAGTATATTAGTATCTTCTGTATAATATTGATCATATATATTGTTTACATCTTTGTGTAAATAAATAATATTTGAATTGTTTACAGTTACACCAACATGAAAGAATTCTGAATATTGTCTATAATCTGGTAATGGATAATATAATCTTAATAATTCTCCATACTTACTTAAACTTGCTGTAATATTTTTATTTCCTATAAAAGCATCATTGTAATAATCCTTTGGCATTTTATTTTCCTTCCTTTGTTTATTTATTCATAATATCAATTATTTGTTTTCTTAAATCATTAACTCTATTATTAAGCCTTTCCATGTCTGCATCTGAACCTGTCGAAAGTCTTATATCTTCTTTTAGAGCATGTTTCATATCTTCAAGTTCATTTTCAAGATTTTGCATCTTATTGATTAACTCAATTTTATCAATTTGTTTTTGAGCAGGATTAATATATTTTTGCTCAACACTGCAACTATCATCTAGTGTATAAGACTCTCCATATTTAGGAATTGCGATTTCTACCCCTTGAATTTTATCAAGTAATTTGGCTTTCAAAATCATCTGTGGATCTGGCTCACCATGTACTAAAAAAATATGCTTTGGCATTTTAGTTGTAAATCCTTCTGCAAATTCTATTAATCCATCTTGATCTGCATGTCCTGAATAACCATCTATATATTCTATTCTTGCCTTTACACTAAATTCTTCTCCAAATAATTTTACAGTTTTTGCACCTTCAACTATTCTTCTTCCTAATGTGCCTGGTGCTTGATATCCAACAAATAGTATAGTACTATTTGGATTCCAAATGTTATGTTTTAAATGATGTTTTATTCTTCCAACATCACACATTCCACTTGCAGAAATTATAATGCAAGGTTCATTAGATTCATTAAGAGCCTTTGATTCTTCAACACTTTTTGTAAATTTCAAACCAGGAAAATCTAGTGGATTGTCTCCTCTTTTAATAAATTCTTGTATTTCTGGAGAAAACAAATCCATATTCTTTTTAAATATTTCTGTAGCAGATACGGCAAGTGGCGAATCAACATATACAGAAACATTCATTAATGTTTGATACTCTCTTTTAAATTTTTCATCATCTTGATGTTGGTCTTTTATTTTATTTAGTTCATATAAGATTTCCTGTGTTCTACCAACAGCAAAAGAAGGTATTACAACAGTGCCTCCGTTGTCAATTGTTTCAGATACAACATCAAGAAATACTTCAGCTTTATTGTCATTTATTTTATGTAATCTATCTCCATAAGTTGATTCCATTACTAAATAATCAGCATCTTCAATTTTAGATGGTTTATTTAATAAAGGTAATTGGTCATTTCCAATATCTCCTGAGAAAACTATTTTTTGTTCTTTTCCGTTTTCAGTAATCCATATTTCTATCATTGCAGAGCCAAGCATGTGTCCTGCATCTTTAAATCTTACTTTTATTCCTTCAGCAATTTCAATTATTTCATTATAATTTTCAGGAACAAATATTTCCATACAATCAATTGCGTCTTGTGCTGTGTATATAGGTTCAAGTAGTTCCTTTTTACCAGCTCTTTTTCTCTTCTTATTTGTGTATGCAATTTCTGTTTCTTGTATGTGTCCACTATCTGGTAACATTATAGAACACAAATCACAAGTTGCCTTTGTGGCATAAACTTTATTTCTATAACCATCTTTATATAATTTTGGTATTCTACCAGAATGGTCAATATGTGCATGTGTTAATAACATAAAATCAATTGAGTTAACATCATAAGCAAATGGCTTATCATTTAATAATTCATCTTCCATTGAACCCTGATATAAACCGCAATCAACTAAAAATCTTTTGCCTGCTCCCTCTACTAAATAATTTGAACCAGTTACCATTTGGGCAGCTCCTAAAAATGTAATTTTCATTTGTACTCCTCTCATACAAAAGACAATATGCATCTTTTGTAAAATTTTATCAATTAAAAAATCAAAATTGTTATTTCTAAGTTTGTCTTTTATTTGTAATTTACATATCCGATAAGTTGATAGCCTAACAAATCTATTCAAAAATTTTATTTTTATGACTTCTCATAATTTCAAACGTTGCACCTTCTGGAATTCTTACATCATAAGATTCCTCCAAAATATCTCCATCATATATTCCACAACGAAGTCCCATTTCTGATGGTGTAATTCTAATATATAAGTTGTCCAAACTAATTGCTTTTGACTTAAATATTCCTCTTAAAATTCTATAGTCTATTAATTCGTTATTTGAGATAGGAACAAGAGCTCTTAATCTAATTGCTTTTGGTATAAGTTTTTCTTCTATTTCAGATAAGTCCATTTTACATGCTGGTAAAAATTCTAAATATCTAACTTCATAAAGCAAATCTGTTATGTCTTTTTTATTATCAATCATTTCCATCTTTGTTTTCAAACATTTTAAAAATTCTCTTTGAAGTTCTTTAATATTTGTTTTGTCTTCATAAAGTCTAATCTCCGCACCAATCTTTGCTTTTTCAACTACATAGATATTAGGATTAAAGAATTTATTTAAATTATCAATTTGAATCATCAATTGCTTTTTTCTGTTTTGTAATTTGCTAACATAAAATCCTAAACTAGACAATCTTTTTTCATTTGGTAATTTACTATTATAATTTATGTATTGATCTCTTAATAATTGTGGATTATTAAGTATTTCATCAATCTTTCTGATTTCAGTTATTCTTCTATTTTTCTTTTCATTTACATCTTCTAAAAACGAAGTTTTATTTTTCATCTTTTCCATTTTTAATTTACCTTGATAAATTTTTTTCAAAATTGCTTCGTTTTGTTTTTTATCACGTGATGTGTAAAAACTTAGTGAAAATTTTAAAATTTGTTCATATAAGTTCTTAGGAATAATTGATTTTAATCTTTGTACATTTACATTTTCCAATTCTTCATATCCAACTAATATACTTAAGAAAACATATATAATGTTGCATTCAATGCTTTCAATTTCATTCTTTGCAATTGACCAACTCCATCCATTAAAATCTCTAATGCTTTCAGATTTAGAAATGCATTTGCCAATATTTATTGTGGTAATAATAGCCTTTTCTTCAATTGAAAGGTCATTTCTAAGAGGCATAAGAGATGCTTTTTCAATTTCATATAATAATGTTTTTTCATTAGGATATGAAACTACTCTTCTGCCTTTTATTCTCATTTCCTGTTCAGTCAATACATTTACTTGACCTTTTTTTAATTCTCTTTCAAGCATTGTTCTTGGCTCAGCAATTAAAATATTTTGACAATTCATTCTAACATTATTCAATAATTCATTTATGAAATCATCAAAATCCGGCACTTCTACTTTAACGCTTGCATAATTATCATAGCTATCTTCTAGTTTGTAAACAGTACTTAATAAAAGATTTTCAGCATCTTGGCTAAATCTTTTCATTTCGCAAATATTTGCTAATTCATCTTTATAATTTTCAGGTGCAACTTTATTTTTCACAATTAACCTCTTTATTATTAAGAATTATTATCATTGTTATTATCTTTTGTATCAGATGGAGCCATTTTTAACTCTTCCCATCTTTCTTTTGGCATTAGAACAGTTCTTGGTTTACTACCTTGGTAACCCGAAACAATGCCTCTTTCTTCCATTTGATCTATTATTCTTCCCGCTCTAGCATATCCAACTTTAAATTTTCTTTGAATAAATGATGTAGAAGCTTGTTGCGTATTTACTACAACATCAATTGCTTCATCCAATAATGGGTCAACTGTATCATCGCTGTCTTCATCCTTAACTTGTTCAGGTTCATCAGAATGTTCTATTTTTTCAATTATGCTTTCATCATATAAATCATCATCATCTTTCTTGATGAATTTTACTATATTTTCAACTTCCTTATCAGATACAAATGCACCTTGAAGTCTTGTAGGCTTTGGAGCACCTGATGGATAGAAAAGCATATCACCTTTTCCTAAAAGTTTTTCAGCACCAGATCCATCTAATATTGTTCTTGAATCAACTTGTGATGATACCGCAAATGCAATTCTTGAAGGAATGTTTGCTTTAATAATACCTGTGATAACATCAACAGAAGGTCTTTGTGTAGCAATAACTAAATGCATTCCTGCAGCTCTTGCCATTTGTGCTAATCTACAAATTG
>CAYWAH010000020.1:0-19983 GCA_964456505.1 uncultured Clostridium sp.
TAAATTGGATAGGAGGAAACCTATTGTTATTAGAAAGAGAGGTTTTTATGATAACAATAGCAAATCCTGAGAAGTATAGAGCAGGATTATATGAAAGATTATCCAATGAAAATATTGAAGTTGCAAGTGGCGAAGTAGTTGTTTCAAAAGATGACGAATTAGAAAGCGGAAGTATAAGCACACAAAAGATTTTTAACGAAAACTTTTGTAAGGAAAGAAATATTTTTATATATGACCACTATACTGATGATGGAGTTTCAGGAGCAACCTTTGATAGACCAGACTTCAATAGAATGATAAAGGACATTGAAAACAAAAAAATAAATATGGTAATTGTAAAAGACTTATCTAGGTTTGGAAGATTATCAAGTCAAATATCTTACTATTTAGAAGAATACTTTATTGAAAAAGGTGTAAGATTTATAGCAGTAAATGATGATATAGATACAGGAAGTATTGAAACATCAGAAGATATGGTACAATTCAAAGCATTCTTTAATGAATGGTATTTAAGAGATACATCAAAGAAAGTTAGAAATGGAAAGAAAACAAGAGCCAAAGAAGGTAAAGTAATGACAACTTATGCTACTTATGGCTATAAGAAAGATCCATTAGACAAAAATCATTATATTGTAGACCAAGATATAGCACCAATTGTTAGAAGAATATTTATGCTAGCAAGAAACGGAATGACACCAACACAAATTGCAAATATAATGACAAATGAAAAGACATTAGTTCCATCAGAAGTTGTAGGAAATTCACATTTAAGAACAAATGATGAAATAAAACGAAAATGGAACAGAAATACAATAATGGGAATATTGCAAAATGTAACATATCTAGGATGGGTATCAAATGGAAATACTAAAAAGATAAACTATAAGAGTAAAAAAATAATGACAATACCAAAAGAAGAAAGAATAATTGTAAAAGGAATGCATACACCAATAATTGATGAAGAAACTTTTAATATAGTACAAGATATGATTAAGAGTAGGACAAGTGTAAGAACAAAAACTTATGACTGGTTATTAAAAGGAATAATAACTTGTGAAGAATGTGGAAAAAAATTAAGTATAGTACCACAAAAACATCCTAACAAAACAACATTTTATTTAAGGTGTAATACTTATGCTTGTAACACACATTTAGGCTTGTGTACTCCCCATAGTAACAATTTAGAAAAGGTTACAGATATTGTAATAGAACAAATAAGAAATAGATGTAAAAAGATTTTAGAAGAACAAAAATATCTGAAAATAGCAGATACATCAAAAGATAAAATAATGAAAGATAAGTATAATATAAAAAATGAAATTACTATATTGGAAAACAAGGTAAAAGAAATAAACAAAATGATAAACAAGTTATTTGAAGATAAATTCAAAGGTTTATATGATGATGAAGATTTTACAAGAGTTTATGGTATAAAAAAGGAAGAAAGAAAAATTGCAGAAGAAAGAATACAAATACCTTAAAGACCAAGAAAAAAAACAGGATTCATCAGTAGATATAACTAAACTTGTAAAAGATTTTGTTAATATGAAAGAAGTAACAAGAACAATGCTTGTATCGTTAGTAGACAGAATAGAAATATCAGAACAAAAAGAAATAACTATATATTATAAATTCAATATTTTAAATATGGAAAATAATAAATTAAAAAATGTTGGCTAATTTAAAATAGTCATAAAAGAATAAAATCACAATAGTAATACTATTAATACTTGCAGGGATAACAATATCAACATTAAGTCAAACAAATATATTTGTAAAATCAAAGAAAGCAACTGATGAATATAAAAATTCACAAGCAAATGAAATAAACACTTTAGCAGAATACGAACAAGCATTAAGCGATTATACAAAGGGTGGTACAACTGATACACCAACTGTACCAGATTCAATAAAAGTAGGAGATGAATTCAAATACACACCAAAAGCTGATGATAGCTTTACAGTACCAGAATATGCTGGTGTAAATGATGGATCAGTTGCAACATTATCAACAGAAAGTCTAACATGGAAAGTATGGAAAAAGACAAGTGATAGCATACTTATCACACCAACTAAACCAACAACAGCAACACTAAAATTAGCAGGAGCAGATGGATATAACAATGCAGTGCAAGCATTAAATGCATATTGCAGAAAATATTATTCAGATACAGCAAATGGAATAAAAGCAAGAAATGTAAATATGAATGATATAGAAAGTAGTATGACAGAAGCTGGAAAGACAGCAAGAGATTCATTTAGCAATGGAACATATAAATATGGAGAAACAGGAAAACCAAGTACAAAAACAAATTATCCAGGACTATATGCATCAGAAACAGATAGTAATCTAGGATTAAGCGATTCACCAAATAAAGATGACATATATGCTAAATTTACAGGAACTTCATTTAATAGTGATGGAGAAACAAAATATTCAAATGGATATAAACAGACATTTTATAGTTTTAGTAATTCGGATTTAACAAGTAAAAAATATTATGATGATACAACATTAGAATTATTATTTTCAGAAACAGGATGTGGAATAGAATATGGATATGGATATTGGGTTGACTCTCGTTGTGTGGATATCAACTCTGACTATGCTTATTTCGCTGTTCGATTAGTTTACTATGACTCTGGTCTGGACAGTGCACACATGTTGTGGTCTGATGGACAACCAGACGGCGACACAGCTGCTTTGAGGCCCGTAGTTTCCATTCCAGCATCTAAGATCTCAGCATATGTAGGCCAATAAAATAATGGCAGAAAATAAATATTAAAATTTAATCCTCGGGCTGGTGGACCTCCGATAAATATTTTAAATGATAACTAATAAAAAATAAGTGTTAAATTTTTACTATAATTTAGCACTTGTTTTTTTGTGTATTTCAAAAGATAAATTTTCTCGACATTAAATAAGTGTTTTTGCTTTTAATTATTTTAATTACTTAAGACAGTATCACTTTTAATAATTTTCTTTGCAACTTGAATTCAAAGTCTTGACATTAGTGGCTTAAAATAGTATAATTTAAAAGTTAACGGCAGTGACTTTATTACGTAAAGTCACTTAATTTTGAATAAAGAGGAAAAATTAATGAGTAACGAGAAAATAAGAAATGTAGCAATAATCGCACACGTTGATCATGGTAAAACAACTTTAGTTGATGCTTTGTTAAAACAAAGCCATATCTTTAGAGATAATGAACAAGTACAAGAAAGAGTAATGGATTCAAATGATCTAGAAAGAGAAAGAGGAATTACTATTCTTTCTAAAAATACTTCTGTAATGTATAACGGAGTTAAAATAAATATAGTTGATACACCAGGACATGCTGACTTCGAAGGTGAAGTTGAGCGTGTACTAAAAATGGTTGATGGTGTTTTATTAGTTGTTGATGCTTTTGATGGACCAATGCCACAAACAAGAGAGGTTTTGAAAAAAGCGTTAGCATTGAACTTACAACCAATCGTTATTATTAATAAAATAGATAGACCAGGAGCAGACCCTGTAAAGGCTGTTGATAAAGTACTTGAATTATTCATTGATTTGGGTGCAAATGATGACCAACTAGATTTCCCAGTTATTTATGCTTCTGCAAAAAATGGTATTGCAAAAATGAGTCTTGATGACACAAGCGATAATGTTGAATGCATTTTCAGAACTATCATTGATAAGATAGATCCACCAAAGGTTGATATAGAAGGACCAATGCAATTATTAGTTTCAAATATCAACTATGATGATTATCTTGGAAGAATTGCTATTGGTAGAGTTGAAAGAGGAAGAATAGCAGTTGGCGAAAATGTAGTCGTTTGCAAAGATGACAAAAATGTAAACGGAAAAATTACAAAATTATTTACTTATGAAGGCTTAAAGAAAGTTGAAACAGATGAAGTTGAAGCAGGAGATATAGTTGCAATTGCTGGTATTCCTGATATCAACATTGGTGAAACAGTATGCGATGTTTCAAAACCAGAAAAAATACCTTTTGTAAATATTGATGAACCAACAGTTTCTATGACATTTAGTGTAAATGATGGACCATTTGCAGGAAAAGAAGGAAAATTCGTTACTTCAAGACACATTAGAGATAGATTAATGAAAGAGCTTGAGAGAAATGTTTCTTTAAGAGTAAAGGAAACAGACAAGGCTGAAAGCTTTGAAGTAAGTGGACGTGGAGAATTACATTTATCAATTCTTATTGAAACAATGAGAAGAGAGGGATTTGAATTATTAGTATCTCGTCCAAAGGTTATTTTCAAAACTATTGATGGAGTAAAATGCGAGCCAATTGAAACATTGAGCATGAATGTTCCTGATGATACAGTTGGAACATGTATTCAAAAAATTGGTCTTCGTAAAGGTGAGATGGTTAACATGGAACCAGCAGAACCAGGTCATACAAAAATAGAATTCACAATTCCAGCAAGAGGATTGATTGGATATAGAACAGAATTTATGACAGATACTAGAGGAGAAGGAAATATGACTTCTGTATTCAAAGAATATCAACCATATAAGGGAGAAATTCAAGCAAGAACAAGAGGAGTTATAGTTGCTTTCGAAACTGGTAAATCAATTACTTATGGACTATACAATGCTCAATTAAGAGGAGAACTTTTAATCGGTGCAGGTGTAGATGTATATGAGGGAATGATTATTGGAATAAATTCAAGAAACGAAGATATTACAGTAAATGTTTGCAAGGAAAAGCATTTAACAAATACTAGAGCTTCTGGTGCTGATGATGCTTTGAGATTAGTTCCACCAGTTAAGATGTCTTTGGAACAATCAATTGAATTCATTGCTGATGATGAACTTGTTGAGGTTACTCCTCAAAATATTAGATTAAGAAAGAAGATTCTTGATAATAAGGTTAGAGAGAGAGAAGCAAAGCGTGCTCAAAAGGCAGATAATGCATAAAAATAAAAGAACTGCTTAAGCAGTTCTTTTATTTTTATAATAATATGAGGTAAATATGTTTAATAATATAAATAAGATAAAGAAAAAAGCAATTGAAAATCACATTCCAATTATAATGGATGAAACTTTAGAAAAGATAAAAGAAACAGTTGCCGATAAAAAGATAAATTCAATATTGGAAATAGGAACTGCAACAGGATATTCTGCACTTTGCTTTTCTGAATTTCTTGAAGATGGTGGTTTTATAGATACTATTGAAAGAGATGAAGAGAGAGCAAAAGAGGCTAGGAAGAATATTAAAATTTTAAAAGGCAACAAAAAAATAAATATCCTTGAAGGAGATGCTGTTGAGATACTTCCAACTATTGATAAAAAGTATGATATGATTTTTATTGATGCTGCAAAGGGGAAATACCCATTTTTCTTGGAACAGTCTTTGAGACTTCTTGATAAAGATGGAGTTATTTTTGCTGATAACATTCTGTTTAAAGGTTATGTTCTTAGTGACTATAATAAGCATAAGCAAAGAACTGCTGTGCGTAATCTTCGTGAGTTTATAAAGAATGCAGATGATGATCCTCGCCTTAATTCTAAGATTTACGAAATCGGCGATGGACTAGAAATAATTAAATTCAAAAATTAGCATTTTTTTCTTCAAAAACTGTTGACTTTGAGGAGAATTCATTGTATAATGGTTAGGCATGTTAATTAACGCGTTGAAGTAGAATGTGGCTACACACCTTGAAAAAAGGCGATGGAGGGAACTTCTATGGAGTATGTTATGGCTTAGACCAGGCGGAAAGTTTTATAAATAAATAAGCACTTTTATGCCCAAGTTTCATGCAAACACTTGGGATTTTATATTGGTTAAAAAAGAAACACCAGGGTGCATTTATAACTTCCGACCAAATTCAAAAATTTTAAGGAGGTAAAAACATGGCAACAAAGAAAGATGCTGAAGAAACAAAAAGCACAAAGGCTGTTGAAAAGAAAGCTAGTACAAAGAGCACAGCAAAGAAAACTACAGCTAAAAAAGAAACAGCAAAAGTAGCAACAGCTAAAAAGGAAGTTACAAGCAAAAAGGAAACAACTAAGGTTGCAACTACTACTAAGAATGAGAAGATTAGAATAAGATTAAAGGCTTATGATCATGTTGTTTTGGAACAGTCTGCTGAAAAGATAGTAGAAACTGCTAAAAGAACAGGAGCTAAAGTTTCTGGACCTATTCCACTTCCAACTGAAAAGGAAATAGTTACAATTTTACGTTCTCCACACAAACACAAGGATTCAAGAGAACAATTTGAATTGAGAACTCACAAAAGAGTTATTGATATTTTATATCCAACTCAAAAAACTGTTGACAGTATTTCTAAAATTGAATTACCAGCAGGTGTTGATATAGAAATCAAACTATAATTAAGACATAAATAATTAATGCATTGAATTATATGTTTTCTAATTTTTACATTATTATACAAGTTTATGAGCATTTATAAACTTGTAAAATGAAAAAATAAAAATTCAAATAATGAGATACATAATTTATTTATAAATAATAATTTAAAAAGTTAAAGAACTGAACAAGTTTTTTAAAAAGCCACGCTAACTTTTCTAATAACATTAGAAAAAATACAAAGTTAGCCAATAGGAGGAAAAATGGAAAAAGCAATTATAGGAAAGAAGATTGGTATGACACAAATCTTCGATGAAGCAGGAAAAGTTATCCCAGTTACAGTTATTGAAGCTGGACCTTGCACTGTTACACAAGTAAAAACAGTTGAGCAAGATGGATATGATTCTGTACAATTAGGTTTTGGAGATGTTAAAGAAAGCAAACTTACAAAACCTGAATTAGGAAAATTTACAAAGAGTAAATTAACTCCTAAAAAATATTTAAGAGAATTTAGACTTGATTCTATAGAAGGAATCAATGTTGGTGATGAACTAAAGGCTGATGTATTTCAAGCAGGAGATAAAGTTGATGTACAAGGTACATCAAAAGGAAAAGGATTTCAAGGTGTTATTAAACGTTGGAACCAATCTAGAGGACCTATGGGACATGGTTCTATGTATCATAGAAGACCAGGTTCAATGGGATCTACATCTACACCAGGTAGAGTATATCCAGGCAAAAACTTACCAGGACATATGGGCGTTGAAACAATAACAATTCAAAATCTTGAAGTTATAAAAGTTGATTTAGACAAGAACGTTATTTTAGTTAAAGGTAGTGTACCAGGAGCTAAAGGCGCAATCTTAAAAATTAAATCAAGTGTTAAAGCATAAGGAAAGGAGGAATAACAGATGCCTAAGATAGATGTATTAAGCCAAGACGGCAAGAAAGTTAAAGATATAACTTTAAATGAAAAAGTATTTGGTATTGAACCAAATGAAAATATAGTACATAGTGCAGTTGTTAATTTCTTAGCTAGTCAAAGACAAGGAACACAAAGCACTAAAACAAGAAGCGAAGTTCGCGGTGGTGGTAGAAAACCATGGAGACAAAAAGGAACAGGTCGTGCTAGACAAGGTTCTATAAGAGCTCCACAATGGATTAAAGGTGGTATAGCTTTAGGACCAAAACCACGTACTTATACATTCAAAATGAACAAGAAAGAAAGACAATTAGCTCTTAGATCAGTTCTAAGTTCTAAAGTCCTTGAAAAAGAATTAATTGTTGTTGATAAATTTGATTTTAAAGCAATTAAGACTCAAGAAATGGTTAAAGTTTTAGATAACATTAAAGCAGAAGGAAAAACATTGATCGTTCTTCCTGAAAATGATGTTAATGTACAAAAATCAGCTAGAAACATTCCAGGAGTTAAAACAGCTTTAACAAGTACAATGACAATTTATGATTTAGTAAAATATACAAATTTAGTTTTAACAGAGGATGCTGTTAAGAAGATTGAGGAGGTGTACGCATAATGTTACCAGAAGAAGTAATTATTAAACCAGTTGTTACAGAAAAATCAAATGATGGTGTACAACTTGGAAAGTATACCTTTAAAGTTAATAAAAAAGCTACAAAGGTAGATATTAAAAGAGCTTGCGAAAAGCTTTTCAATGTTAAAGTATTAAACGTTAATACTGTTTCTGTAAAAGGAAATGAAAGAAGAGTTGGAAGATATGTTGGAAAAACATCTGATTGGAAGAAAGCTATTGTTACAATAGATACAAATCCAAAAGATCAAAAATATCTTTCAAAAGGTGGAAAAGAAGTTAAAGTTTCTAAGAAATATAATGATTCAATCGAAGGCATTATGTAATTAGAATTTGACTACTAATTCAATAGAAAAAATTATCGAGAAAGTCTCGGATAAAAAAGATTAACTGCAATCTATGAGCAGGATAAATTCATAGAAATATTTTAGAAAGGATGGTTCTTTCAAAAACAAATTTGAAAGAAAGAGAATTATGGGAATTAAAAGATTTAAACCAACAACACCATCATTAAGAGGAACAACAGTTCTAGATTTTTCAGAAGTAACAAAGAAAACACCTGAAAAATCATTACTATCTGTAAAGAAAAAGAATGCAGGAAGAAATGCACAAGGTAAAATTACAGTTAGACATCAAGGTGGTGGACACAGACAAAAATATAGAATAATTGATTTTAAGAGAAATAAAGTTGATATGAAAGCAACTGTTATGGGAATCGAATATGATCCAAACAGATCTGCAAATATTGCTTTACTAAAATATGAAGATGGAACATTATCATACATTTTAGCTCCAAAGGGATTAAAAGATGGAGATGTTGTAATATCATCTGATAAAGCTGATATCAAACCAGGAAACTGCATGAGATTAGAGAACATACCAGTTGGTACATTAATTCACAACATTGAAATTAACCCAAATCAAGGTGCTAAACTTGTAAGAGTTGCAGGTCAATCTGCACAACTTATGGCTAAGGAAGGCAAATATGCTCATCTTAGATTACCATCAGGTGAAATGAGATTAGTATTAGCTGACTGCAAAGCTACAATTGGTGAAATTGGAAATGGCGAGCATGGAAATGTTAAATTAGGAAAAGCAGGAAAAACAAGACATTTAGGAATTAGACCTACAGTTAGAGGTTCTGCAATGAACCCTAATGATCACCCACATGGTGGTGGTGAAGGAAAGGCTCCAGTAGGACATGCAGGACCAATGACACCTTGGGGCAAACCAGCATTAGGATATAAGACAAGAGCTAAACATAATAAATCAAATAGATTAATAACAAAGAGAAGAAAATAGAGTAAGGAGGAAAAGTGATTATGACAAGTGAGAAAAAGTTACCATTTGTTGATGCTAAACTTTTAAAAAAGATTGAAGCAATGAACGAAGCTGGAACTAAAGAAGTTATCAAAACTTGGTCAAGAGCTTCTACAATTTATCCACAAATGGTTGGACACACAATTGCTGTTCATGATGGCAGAAAACATGTTCCAATTTATATTACAGAAGAAATGATTGGACATAAATTAGGCGAATTTGCTCCAACTAGAACATTTAAAGGACATTCTGGTTCTAAGGCAGATGCCGCTACTAAATAGTTAAAGTAAAAATTTCAAAAGGAGGAAATTATTGTGGCAGACGAAAAAGAAAAGAAAGTAGCAAGTAAATCAACTGAAAGCAAAACAACAGCTAAGAAAACTGAAAGCAAGAAAACAACTGCTAAAGTTGAAACAAAACCAGCAACAAAGAAAACAGAAACAAAAGCAGAAAACAAAAAGCCTGAAACAAAGACTGTAAAAGCTGCAAAGAAAAATGAAAAAGTTTCTGAAAATGATGAATTAGTTGCAACAGCTACTGTTAAATATGAAAGAATCTCTAGCAGAAAAGTTAAAATAGTAGCAGATTTAATTAGAGGTAAAAATGTTGATGAAGCATTAGCTATATTACAATTTACTAATAAAGCAGGATGCGAAGTATTAACAAAATTATTAAAATCTGCAATTGCAAATGCTGAGAATAATAATCAAATGAGTCATTCTAAATTATATATTGCTGAAATTTATTCAAACCAAGGTCCAACTCTTAAGAGAATAAGACCAGCAGCAAAAGGTTCAGCAGTTAGAATTAGAAAAAGAACAAGCAATACAACAATTGTTTTAAAAGAGAGAGATTAATGAAGAAGGAGGAAAATAGATAAAATGGGACAAAAAGTAGATCCTCGTGGATTTAGAGTTGGTGTTATTAAAGACTGGGATTCAAAATGGTATGCTGATAAAAAACACTATTCAGATAATGTTATTGAAGATCACAAAATCCGTGAGTATATTAAAAAGAAACTTTATGCAAGTGGTATTTCTAAGATTGAAATTGAAAGAACATTAAAATTCGTAAAGATTAATGTTTACACTGCTAAACCTGGTATGGTTATCGGAAAAGGCGGAAACTTAGCAGAAAGTTTGAAAAATGAACTTGAAAAAATGATTAATAAACAAGTTAACTTAAACATAGTTGAAGTTAAAGATATTGATACTAATGCACAATTAGTTGCTGAAAATATTGCTAATCAACTAGAAAGAAGAATTTCATTCAGAAGAGCAATGAAACAATGCATTCAAAAAACAATGAAAGCAGGAGCTTTAGGTATTAAAACTTCTTGTTCAGGTAGATTAGGTGGAGCTGATATGGCTAGAACTGAATTCTACAAAGAAGGTACTGTACCTCTTCAAACTTTAAGAGCTGATATTGATTATGGATTTGCAGAAGCAAATACAACTTATGGTAAAGTGGGTGTTAAAGTTTGGATATATAAAGGCGAAATTCTTCCAGCAAGAAAAAATAAAGTAATGGAAGGAGGAGATGACAATGCCATTGATGCCAAAGAAGACTAAGTTTAGAAAACAACAAAAAGGTAGAAATAGAGGAAAAGCTACTAGAGGAAACAGAGTAACAGATGGAGAGTATGGATTACAATCATTGGAACTTGGTTTAATCACTTCTAACCAAATAGAGGCTGCACGTATTGCAATGACAAGATCTATTAAAAGAGGTGGTAAAGTTTGGATTAAAATATTCCCAGACAAACCAGTTACAGCAAAACCTATTGGTACTCGTATGGGTAAAGGAAAAGGTAATGTTGAAAGATGGGTAGCACCAGTTAAACCAGGAAGAGTAATGTTCGAAATGGCTGGAGTTACAGAAGATCAAGCAAGAGAGGCTTTAAGACTTGCAGGCAGTAAACTATCTGTTAAAACAAAATTTGTTAAAAAAGAAATAGGTGGTGATGAAGATGAAGATAAATAAAATAAGAGAAATGTCTTCACCAGATCTAGAAAAAGAATTAGGAGAACTAAAACAAGAATTGTTTAAACTAAGATTTAGTTTAGCAACAAATGGTTTAGATAATCCTATGAAAATTAGAGAAGTTAAGAAAGACATTGCAAGAATTAATACAATTCTTACTGAAAGAAAATTAGCAGAAAGTAAGGAAAAATAATAGAAAGGAGATATATTCATGGAAAGAAATCTTCGTAAAACTATGATTGGCAAAGTTGTATCTGATAAAATGGATAAGACTGTAGTTGTTGCAGTTGAAACTAGAAAAATGGATAGAACTTATGGCAAAATTAGAAAAGTTACATATAAATTAAAAGCACATGATGAAGAAAACACAGCTCACGTTGGTGATACTGTAAAAGTTATGGAAACAAGACCATTATCAAAAGATAAAAGATGGAGAATTGTTGAAATAACAGAAAAGGCTATTATAAAATAGTAAAAATCATATTTTAATTTAAATGAAGATTTGAGTTATGTGAAATTATACACAGAGTGAAGTTAAGAAAGGAGTATAACTTATGGTACAGCAACAAACTAGATTAAAAGTCGCTGATAACACTGGTGCAAAAGAATTAATGTGCATTAGATGTTTAGGTGGATCTTATAGAAAATATGCTGGAGTAGGTGATATCATAGTTGCTTCTGTAAAATCAGCTCAACCAAATGGTATGGTTAAGAAAGGCCAAGTAGTTAAAGCAGTTGTTGTTAGAACTAAAAAGCCTATTCAAAGAGCAGATGGTACAGTAGTAAGATTTGATGAAAATGCTGCAGTTATTATAAAAGATGATAAAACTCCAACTGGAACTCGTATATTTGGACCAGTTGCAAGAGAATTAAGAGATAAAGATTATATGAAAATATTATCTCTAGCACCAGAAGTTTTATAAAAGAAAGAGGTGAAATACATGAAACTAAAAAAAGGAGATACAGTTAAAGTATTATCTGGAAATGACAAAGGCAAAACTGGAGAAATACTTAGCATAAATCCAAAGGTTAACAAAATTGTTGTTAAAGATGTTAATATTAGAAAAAAAGCAACAAAACCTAAGAAAGCAGGAGATCAAGGTGGAATAATTGCATCTGAATATCCTATTAATTCAAGCAAAGTTGCAGTAGTTTGCCCTAAATGCCAAAAAACAGTTAGAGTTGGATACAAAGTTGAAAATGGTAAAAAGGTACGTGTATGCAAAAGCTGCGGTGCTGAATTAAAATAATTTTTGCGGAAGGAGGAAACCATACTGATGGAAGTATTAAAAGAAAAATATCAAAAAGAAGTAGTTCCAGCATTAATGAAGAAATTCAACTATAAATCTATTATGGAAGTTCCAAAACTAGAAAAAATAGTTATTAATGTTGGTCTTGGTGATATAAAAGAAAACCCAAAATCATTAGAGGGTGCAATTAATGATATTACAATTATAACAGGTCAAAAGCCAATAGTTACAAAGGCTAAGAAAGCTATCGCTGCTTTCAAAATTAGAGCTGGAGTTAACATGGGTGTAAAAGTTACATTGAGAAATGGAAAAATGTATGACTTTGCTTATAAACTAATAAATGCTGCATTACCTAGAGTAAGAGATTTTAGAGGTGTTTCAAGTGATTCATTTGATGGAAGAGGAAACTATTCTTTAGGAATTAGTGAACAAATAATCTTCCCTGAAATTGAATATGATAAAGTTGATAAAGTAAGAGGAATGGATATAACTTTTGTTACAACAGCTAAAACTGATGAAGAAGCAAAAGAGTTATTAACATTATTAGGAATGCCATTCAAAAAATAATAGGGAAAGGAGAAAATTTAATGAACATAACAGATCCTATTGCAGATATGTTAACACGTATTAGAAATGCTAACACTGCAAAACATACAACATGTGATGTTCCAGCATCAAATATGAAATTAGCAATCGCTAAAATATTATTTGATGAAGGATATATAAAATCTTTTGAAGAAATAAAAGATGAAAAACAAGGTATTATAAGAATCACATTAAAATATGACGAAAAAGGAAAGAGTGTCATATCTGGTCTAAAAAGAATAAGCAAACCAGGACTAAGAGTATATGCTGGAAAAGAAGATTTGCCACAAGTATTAAATGGACTTGGAATAGCTTTAATATCTACTCCAAAGGGAGTATTAACAGATAAAGAGGCTAGAAAAGAAAACGTTGGTGGAGAGGTTCTAGCTTATATTTGGTAATATAAAGAAAGGAGTAAGTCTTATGGCAAAAAAATCATTAAAAGTTAAACAACAAAAAACACAAAAATATAAGACAAGAGAATATAATAGATGCAAAATTTGTGGAAGACCACATGCATATATTAGAAAATACGGAATTTGCCGTGTATGCTTTAGAGAATTAGCACATAAGGGTGAATTACCTGGTGTTAAAAAAGCTTCATGGTAATATAAAACTTTTCAGAAAGGAGAAATAAATAGATGTCAAGAATAGGAAAGAAACCTATAGATATACCTAATGGTGTTACAGTTGAAATTAATGGTAATCATGTAAAAGTAACTGGACCAAAAGGTACACTTGAAAGAGATATCAATAAAGAAGTAACAGCAAAAGTTGAAAACAATCAAGTTATTTGCTCAATTGATAATGAAGAACATGGCAATTTACATGGTTTAACAAGAACATTAATTGCAAATATGATTGAAGGCTGTGAAAAAGAATTTACAAGAACTCTTCAAGTAAACGGTGTTGGATATAGAGCACAAAAACAAGGAAATAAATTATCAATGAACTTAGGTTATTCTCATCAAGTAATTATGGATGCACCAGAAGGAATTACATATGATGTTCCAGATGCAAACACAATTATTGTAAGAGGAATTGATAAAGAATTAGTTGGTCAAACAGCTGCTGTTGTAAGAAGCAAGAGACCACCTGAGGTTTATAAAGGTAAAGGTATTAAATATGTTGAAGAACATATCAGAAGAAAGGTCGGAAAGACTGGAAAATAATAGGCTTTACACTTTACTTCGCAATTGTTTTGTATTTAATAATTACGAAGTAGAATATAGCTAATTACAAAATTATGAAAGGAGTTAGTAATGATTTCAAAAATAGACAGAAAAGCTAAAAGAGCAAAAAGACATTTAAGAATCCGTAATAAAATATCTGGAACACCTGAATGCCCAAGACTATGCGTTTTCAGAAGCAATAAAGGTATATATGTACAAATTATTGATGATGTTAACGGAAAAACTTTAGCTTCTGCTTCAACATTAGATAAAGAAGTAAAAACAAAACATGCTAATAAAGAAGCTGCTAAAGAAGTAGGAACATTAATTGCTTCAAGAGCCAAAGACAAGAAAATCAAAGATGTTGTTTTTGATAGAAGCGGTTACATATATCATGGTGTAATAAAAGAACTAGCAGATGCTGCTAGAGAAGGTGGACTAAATTTCTAAAAAAGGAGGTTATGCGAAAATGCAAAATAAGCACGATAAACGTGAAGAAGATGATGGATTAAATGATAAAGTTGTAGCCATCAACAGAGTAGCTAAGGTTGTAAAAGGTGGTAGAACATTTAGATTTAGTGCTGTTGTTGTTGTCGGAGATGGACAAGGACATGTAGGTATTGGAAATGGTAAATCATCAGAAGTACCAGATGCTATAAAGAAAGCAATTGATGATGCAAAGAAGAATCTTGTTGAGGTTCCTATTGTTGGAACAACAGTACCACATGAATATGTTGGTAAATTTGGTTCAGCAACAGTTATCTTAAAACCAGCTCAAGAAGGAACTGGATTAATTACTGGAGGAAGTGTTAGACCAGTACTTGAACTTGCAGGTTATAAAGATGTTAGAACAAAAGTTTTAGGAACAAACAATCCTAGAAACGTTGTTTATGCTACATTAAATGGTTTAAAGAACATGGAAACAATCGAACAAGTTGCAGCAAAAAGAGGAAAATCAGTAGAAGATATTAAATAATTTTTTTAAACTAAAATAAGGAGGTGTAAACCAATAATGAAATTAGATGAATTAAAACCAGCTCAAAAAAGAGTAAAAAGAACAAGAGTTGGAAGAGGTGTAGGATCAGGTTTAGGCAAAACATCTGGTAGAGGCCAAAAAGGTCAAAAATCAAGAACAGGTGGTGGAGTTAGACGTGGATTCGAAGGTGGTCAAACACCATTATATAGAAGATTGCCAAAGAGAGGATTCAATAACTCTAAATTTGCTAATAACTATACTGAAGTTACATTAACTATGCTTAACAAAGCAACAACAGAAGTTGTTGATGCTGAAAGCCTAATTAAAGATGGAATAATTCATAAAGAGAATGACGGAATAGTTGTAATAGCAACTGGAAAATTAGATAAAAAATTGACCGTTAAAGCTAAGAGATTCACAAAAGCTGCTCAAAAACAAATAGAAGCTTTAGGTGGAAAGGCTGAGGTGATATAGTTGTTTAATACAATAAAAAATGCTTTTAAAGCACCAGAGATAAGAAAGAAAATTTTTTATACACTATTATTATTAGTGTTATTTAGACTAGGATGTTATATTACAATTCCTATGGTTGATATTGGCACATTGGAAGAAACAATGAGCAATTCAGCAAATGGTGTTACAGGATTGATAGATATGGTATCTGGAGGTGCATTCTCTAGATTATCAATATTTGCAATGTCAATTACACCATATATCACAGCATCAATTGTTATTCAATTACTTGCTATGGTAATACCTTCTCTTGAAAGATTAACAAAAGAAGGTGGAGAAGAAGGAAGAAAGAAAGTAGATAGATATACAAAATTAATGTCATTATTTTTAGCATTAATTGAAGCATTAGGTGTTTACTTTTCTTACAGATCTTCAGGATTATTCTTGGAAACAGGTGTAAGAGCTTGTTTAACAATTGTACTATCTTTAGTTGCAGGTACTTCACTACTTATGTGGTTAGGAGATAAAATTACAACTAAAGGAATTGGAAATGGTATTTCAATGTTAATTTTTGCAGGTATCGTTTCTGGATTACCACAATCATTAACTAGAATATTCTCTCTTGTAAATGATAATGGAGAGTTTTCAACAAAAGGACTTATTATTGCTATTTTAATGATATTAGCAGTTTTATTCATGGTAATATCAGTAATCTATGTTCAACTTGCTGAAAGAAGAATACCAGTACAATATTCTAAAAAGGTTGTTGGAAGAAGAATGGTTGGAGCACAAAATACACATATACCAATTAAGCCATTAATGGCAAGTGTTATGCCTATTATCTTTGCTTCATCATTTATGACTTTCCCAGCTATGATTATACAAATAGTAAATTCAAATATTGAAAATCAAACTGGATTTTGGAGAGTTATTTACAACTTTTCAATTGCCACATCATCATCAAATGTATCATGGCAATACACAGTTATTAATGCCATTGTATATTTGTTATTAATAATAGGATTTACATATTTCTATACATATGCAACATTTAATCCAGCAGAAGTTGCAAACACAATTAAACAAAATGGTGGATTTATCCCAGGCATAAGAGCAGGAAAACCAACTGCAGAATACTTATCACAAGTATTATCAAAAGTTACTCTATTTGGAGGAATTTTCTTAGCAGCTGTTGCCGTTATACCAATGTTTGCAAAAGGCACAGGATTAAACACAGCATTTAGTGGTTCATCAATATTAATCGTTGTAGGTGTTGCAATTGAACTTGCACAACAATTACAATCATTATTAGCAATGAAACATTACAAAGGCTTTTTAGAAAAATAAAATAGGCTTTCGCTCAAAATAGTTTGATTTTTTGAGCGAAATTTGTCTTGCTAAATAAAAAGCGCAAAGGAGAGAATATGTATATAATAATGTTAGGAGCACCTGGCTCTGGAAAAGGAACAATTGGAAATATAATTTGTGAACATTACAATTTAAAACATTTTGCAACAGGTGATTTATTTAGAGAAGAAATCAAAAACAAAACTGAAATAGGTATTGAAGCAGAAAAGTACATTTCTCAAGGAAAATTAGTTCCAGATGATGTTACAATAAAAATTGTAACAACAAAATTGGAAAATGAACATAATATTTTACTTGACGGATTTCCTAGAACAGTTCATCAAGCAGAAGAATTGCAAAAATATTTAGAAAGCAAAAATGAAAAGGTAACTACAGTTATCAATTTATGCGCTCCAGATGAAGATTTAGTACTTAGAACATCTTCAAGAGTAATTTGCTCTAACAAAAATTGTGGAGCATCATACAATACAAAATTTATGCCTTCAAAAGTTGATGGAATATGTGATGTATGTGGTTCAAAGCTTATTAAAAGACCTGATGATGAACCTGATATAATTAGAAATAGAATCAAAGTTTATTATCAAGAAACTGAACCATTAATAGATTTTTATAGAAAACAAGGCGTACTAGAATCTGTTAATATCAATATTTATTCTCCAACAACTAAAGAAGACACATCAAAACGTTCAATAGAATTGATTGACAAACATTTACAAAATGATTAGTTAAAATTTTTTCTGTTTGCCAAAAGGAAGGAAAAATGGTAACAATTAAATCTAAAAATGAAATTGAAAAAATGCGTGAAGCAGGCAGAGTTGCAAATTTAGCACAAAAGGCTATTGAAAGAGCAATTAAGCCTGGAATTTCAACATACGAACTTGACAAAATTGCTGAAGAAACTATGATTGAAAATGGCGCAATACCAGCTGAAAAAGGATTTCCTAGTGGCGTAAAAGGAGTACCAGATTTCCCTGGTTCAATATGTGCATCAGTTAATGACAACATTATTCATGGAATACCTTCAAAAAGAACTATTCTTAAAGAAGGAGATATAATTAGTGTTGATTTAGTTGCATACAAAGATGGATACAATGGAGATTGTTGTAGAACTTATGCAGTTGGAAATATATCTGCTGAAGCACAAAAATTAATTGATGTTACAAAACAATCATTTTTTGAAGGAATTAAATTTGCTAAAAAAGGTAATAGATTAGGAGATATCAGTCATAGAATTTGTGAATATGTACAAGCCAATGGATTTGATGTAATAAGAGAATTCGAAGGACACGGAATTGGTAAAGAAATGCATGAAGATCCAGGTATACCAAATTACGGAAAAGCTGGTAGAGGAATTAGACTAGAACCTGGAATGACTTTAGCAATTGAACCAATGGTTGTAGCAGGTTCAAGAGAAATTTGTGAAGGTGATGATGGATGGTCAATTTGGACTTATGATGAAAGCCTATCAGCACACTATGAAAACACAATTTTAATAACAGAAAATGAACCCGAAATATTGACATTACAATAAAAATATTGTATAATAAACTAGTTATTAGCGCAAATTAACATAATTTTGTGCGATTTTGTGCACACATATTGTTTTAAATCCTATAGCAATATGAAAGAAATTGGAGGTAATATGTCTAAAGAAGACGTAATTGAAGTTGAAGGAATAGTTGAGGAAGCATTACCAAATACTATGTTCAAAGTAAGATTATTACAAGATGGAGAAAAAAAGGGTGCTTTAGTATTAGCACATATTTCAGGAAAACTTCGTATGAATTATATTAAAATACTTCCAGGAGATAAGGTTAAAATAGAGCTTTCTCCATATGATCTTACAAAAGGTCGTATTACATGGAGAGCAAAATAATAAAAAGAAACATTTAATGTTTCAATGCAAGGAGGAAGAAATGAAGGTAAGACCATCAGTAAAGCCTATGTGTGAAAAATGCAAAGTAATAAAAAGAAAAGGTGTTGTTAGAGTAATTTGCTCAAACCCAAAACACAAACAAAGACAAGGCTAATAAAATAAATAAGGGATTTATCCCAAACGAAAAAGAGTATTATAAATAGAATATAACACTCTTATTTGTGGTATTTACATATAATCTTTCATGCGGCTGAAAAGAAGATTTTATGTTTATATATATTTTTTGTTAATTTTTAAAGATTAAATTTTAATTTGTTTTTAAAGAAACACCTTTCATACATTTAAAATCAAATTAATATTTAATGCATTTCACCTTTAAAAAATTAATGAATGTGTGATTTATTATCACAAGTTAAAATGTAAATAATTTACATTATAATTAACAATCATTAAACTAATAGAGATTTAATCTCAGAAAGGAATGGAAAAATGGCTCGTTTAGCAGGAGTTGAACTACCAAAGGAAAAGAGAGTAGAAATAGGACTTACATATATTTATGGAATAGGTTTAAAAAGATCTCAAAAAATTCTTAAAGATGCTAAAGTAGATCCTAACACAAGAGTTAAGGATTTAACAGCTGATGAAGAACAAGCAATAAGAAAAGCTATGTCAGGCTATTTAGTAGAGGGTGACCTTAGAAGAGAAGTAGCTCTTAACATTAAACAATTAGTTGAAATGGGATGCTACAGAGGATTAAGACATAAAAAAGGTTTACCAGTAAGAGGTCAAAGAACAAAAACTAATGCTCGTACAAGAAAAGGACCTAGAAAATTAGTAAGTAAGAGCAAATCAGATAAAAAATAGAGGAAGGAGTATATAGAAAATGGCAAAGACTGCAACTAAAAAAACTACAAAAAGAAAAGTTAGCAAAAATATACAAAGCGGAAGAGCTAGTATTCATGCAAGCTTCAATAATACAATTGTTACAATATCTGATACACAAGGTAACGTATTATCTTGGGCTAGTGCTGGTGGACTTGGATTCAAAGGTTCAAGAAAAAGCACACCATTTGCAGCTGGAGAAGTTGCTGAAACAGCAGCAAAAGCAGCTATGGAACATGGATTAA
>CAYWAH010000021.1:0-19797 GCA_964456505.1 uncultured Clostridium sp.
CCATAACAGTGAAATCATGTGATATCGCACAACCATCTCCTATAGAAATTGATTTATGACACCTTATCTTTGCATCACTATTTATAAATGAATTTCCTAAAGTTAATGTTGCTCCTTTAAATAGAATAATATCACATCCATAAAAAAACGAAAAATTTTTTTTAGCAATTATTTTTGAATTTTCATCCATTCTTAATAGTGTTTGTCTATTATTTCCAAAACTATTTTCTCCCAAAGTAATATTTCCAGATATTTTTGAACCTCTATCTGCTTTAATAAAATATTTACCTTTAATATATATTTTTGAATTTTTTTCTAAATGTTTTTTATATTTAATATTTACAAATACTTTTTTTATTTCTGTATTAATTTTTCTCATTATTTTATAAAATATTTCAGCCATTATTTTACAATCCTCAACTTTCTTAAAACTTTAAGAATTATTATAGGAAAATTATAATATGCAAAATTATACTTTATCTTATCTTCATACTTCTCAAATTTTTTTTCTTTTTTATCTTTACAAATTCTATCAATTTTTCCATACCAATAATAATCAATATTTCTAAATTCTTTATTTTCTTCATAAAATTTTATAACATCATTTATTCCATCTTTTAATAAAATGTCACAGTTAAATGAAGGAACCACCCCTTTTATTTTTCTATCATCAAATAGCATCTCTCGTCCTTTATCGCCAAGAAGAATGTCTTTGTAAAGTGGATATTCTTTTCCAAACTCTTTTATTGAGAAATTAACTTTTTTTGAATCGCTATGATAATACTCTTTGATGTAATCTATAACCATGCCCCAAGTTACATTTTCATTTGATGTAATATGAAAATCTTCATTAATTGCTTTGTCATTGCAAAATAACCCTACAACACCTTTTGCAAAATCTTTTGTATTAGTAATAGTTGTTTTTATATTTCCATTTTCAATAACAGGGATATTTTTCCCTTGCTTTATTCTTTCAATCAATGAATATTCATAAAAATTATCCTGAGGTATTATTGGATAAGGAATTCTGTATTCATTATATGTTACATATGGTCTAATAATTGTATAATAACATTCATGTTGCTTTTTAAAAAATTCATTTAAATATTTTTCACATAAAAATTTGTTATATGAATAACTCCATTTACTGTTTCCTTTAGGAGTATTTTTTTCCGTTATTTTTTCACCTTTTTTTATTTTATCATATACAGTTGCCGTTGAGATAAAAACATATTGTTTGTAATGTCCATTTATTATTTCGAGAGTTGATTTTAACTCTTCAACATTATATGTTAAAAAATCAATTATTACATCAAATTTTAATCCTTCAATTTTTTCTTTGCATTCTTTTTTATTTCTAATATCTGCGTAAATCATTTTGTATTTAGAATCAATATATTTTTTCCTTTTGCTTGAGCCTCTTGTTAATAAATACACTTCATTATGTTCTTCTAATGCTAATTTTGCAACATCAGAACTAAGTCTGCCCGTTCCACCAATAAATAAAATTTTCATATTTTCTCCTTCATTTATCTAAATATTAATAAAGTTCATCTTTTTTCATTGTTTTCTTTCTTTTTAGAGAATCTATAAAATAATTTATTAAATAAATTTTTTTCATAGTCATTCATTGTTAGGAAGTAGCTTGTAATACTATATAAAATTATATATACAATTCCATATACAATAACCTGTTTAAAACCATATAATTTATAAAAATGCATAATTATTACTGTAATTGCTATTGGAATAATAAAAGTTAAAGTCATTTTTATTATCTGTTTCCAAAATTCAATTATGTTAATTCCAATCTTTTTTTGGTAATAAATATTTATTATAATAATGTTTCCAACAATTTCTCCTACTGCAGTTCCAATTGCGCTTCCTATACCATCATATTTTTTTGCAAGTGGAATACTAATTATTAAATTAAATAAAGCTACAAAGAAATATACAATACTTCTAAATTTGTGCTTATTTTTTGCTTGTAAAATACTTATTCCTAAGTTTTGAATAAGTGGTAAGGACGTAGGAATAATTCGAATTAATGTAATATAATATGCATCTATATATTCTATGCCTACCCAATCCTTTATAAATTCTTTTCCTAATATTGTAAAGCCACTTACTACTAAAAATATTACATAATATTGTATTCTTCCAACCTTAATAAATTCATTAGTAATTTCTTCATTGCTAGCATCTTTTGCAACCATTTTTGAAACTTTTGGTAAAAGAACTCCACTAATTGCCGTTGATAAATTTACAACCATATCATTCAAATTTGCAGCAACAGAATACACAGAAACTGCAATAGTTCCTGAAACAGCACCTAATATAAATTTATCAACACTCCAGTTGATCTTATCAACAATGTAATTTAAGAAAATCCAAAATGAATATTTGAAAATTTCTTTGAATAATACTTTGTCAAATCCCATAAACTTTATTTTAACATTTAATTTTTTTGTGCAAAATAAATAATTTGATAGCATAATTACTATGTTAATTAAAGTTGTTGTAATAGACATTCCTATTGATTTATATCCTAAGAATAATAATGGAATCATTATTACAGGCTTTAAAATTATACTAACAATGTTCATTACTTTTTGAAATACAAATTCTTCATATGCACTTATAATTGAAGAATATATGCTAAAAATAAAGTTAAAAGCCAAATTAATTATTAAAATAATTACAAGCTCTTTTGCCTCTTTCAACTCTAAAGGAGTCATTGTATTTCCAAACATTGTTGGTACTAAAAAATATAATGCAACTCCAAGTAAACTTGTAATTAATGCAATTATGCAGAATACTACAAAAAACATTCCTTGTAGTTTCTTTTCTTTTTCATATTCTCCTTTTGCTCTATATTTAGATGTATAAACAATTACCGCATTTCCAAAGCCAAAATCTAATACTGTTAAATAACCTATTATTGAGTTAATAAGCGAATATAATCCATATTCGCTTTGTCCTAATTTTCTAATTAAAAATGGTGTATATGTAAGTCCAACTATTGTATTTGCAATAATTGAAATATATGATAATATCGCCCCTAATTTTCGTTGTTTGCTCTTATCCATCTAATTTCTCCAATATTTATTTAATATCTAATGCTTTTTCTAAAAATTTTCTGCTCTTTTTTCTTTCTTCTTCTAGGATTTTATATGCATTTGTATAATCATGCTCTAAGTTTTCTTTTGTTATTTCTTTTCCATTGTATCTTCCATTTTCCAGCTGAAACTTTGATAATAAAGTATCTATTCTTGATCCCATATTGTCCATTCCTTTTTCTTCTCTATCAAATACGATAAATGGTTTATCATATAAAATAGCAAATACTGATGAGTGAAACGAGTCTGTACAAATTAAAAATGCATTTTTTTCAAGCCATAGAAATTCACTTGGTCCACAAACATAAAATGGATCATTATAGTCTAAAATATTAATTATATAACAATCATTTTCTTTTGCAATTTTATCTATCTGTTCTTTTCTTGAATCAGATAAATTACCTAAAAAATAATTTAAAATAAATTTTCTATCACTTTTTATTTGGCTTGGCTTTTTAGCAACTTTATCCCATTCTTGAGTTGTTAGAATCATACTTGGATCTAAAAGTACTTCAACGTCTTTTCTTCCAGTTAAGTTTTCTATTATTCTTTTCCCTTGTTCTTCTCTAACAGAAATCGTTTTAAAACTATTAAACGCTTTTTTTGCATCATCAATAGCTTCATTTGGTAGTTTGCTTATTCCAAAACTTGCTGCAAATGAAATTTTTTTATTATTGTCGGCAAAGCTTAATAAATATAGTGGTTTAATTTCATTAGTTGGTTTATTAAAGCTTGGGTTCCATACCTGATCGCTTCCTACAACAAAGTAATCATATTCACTATTCAATTTTTTTCTTGGTTTTTGAATGTATTCAAACTTCTTCGTTTTTTTTATTAATTTATCAAATTCTTCAAAAGATTTTTTTCTTTGTTTTTTTAACATTTTGCTTAAATAACTATCATGCTCAAATTTTGTTTGGGGTCTTATTTTTTTTATTATTGGTTTAAAGCAAAATTTAATTATTTTTTTTATTGATGATTTGAATTTAGAATAAATATTAACGTTTATGTCTTTATTTTTTATAGTGCAAACATCAAATTGGTTATATGACTTAATTATTTCTTGTGTAGCATAATTTTGAAGTTTGTTTCCATAATTGTCATTATCATATATTGTTATTATACCTACTTTTTTCATACAATTCCTCATATTTTTTATTTTATTATTACTAAAAGTTTTAAATTTTATTACTTTTATATTTTTTATACTTGTAGTAAAAATACCACATATTGTGCATAATAAATAATTTAACTTTATCTTTTATATTGACTTTTCTATTTTTAATTAATTCTTTATAAAACAATTCATAGTTTGTATTATATTTCTCTAATGTATTAATGTCTATGTTCTCTTTTATTATTTTGAATTTAGCATTTACATAAATATATTCATATTCTAACATAAATTTTAATGAGTATTGAGGCCTCATATTGCAAATAATAATATTAGCATCCAAATGTGAAAGATAGTTTTCTATTTTTCCACTTCTCATTGCACTATTATTCCTAATAAGATAATTATATCCGACCATAGTTACAATATCAATGTTATTAATATACTCTTCGTTTGAAATCCAAAAAATAATGTCTTCAGAGATTTTTATATTTGGATCATATAAATTAATAATAGAACTCTTCTTTACAATTTTATTCCAAGGATATCCTCCTATTGTTCCAAAAGTTTTTCCTATTATTAATTCATCTAAAGTATTTCTCTTTAATAATCTTTGATAGGTAATTGTTTGTTTTTTATTATTTTTAATAATATTATATCCTATTATATATATGTCATTTTCATTTTTTTGAATGTATTTAATAATATCGTCAACGAAATTTTCTTCTATATAATCATCAGAATCTACAAACCATAAATATTTTCCATTTGCCTTTTGGATTCCAAAATTTCTTGTATCAGAAACGCCTGTATTTTTTTTATAAAAATAATTGAAGCGAACATCATTTGATATCTCATTTTTTATTATTAAAGATGAATGATCAGTTGAACCATCATCTATAATCAACACCTCAAATTTGTTAGATTTTGAAGTTTTAATACTTTCAATGCATTTGCCAATATACTTTTCAGTATTATATACTGGAATAATTATTGATAATTCTATCATTTTATGTTCCTATGTTACTTTAGTATCCTTCCCTTTTAATTTTCATAATATAAATTTTTGATAATAAATTAAGCAATAAATAATTAGAATTTGTTATGTATTTAACAATCTTTCTTTTTCTATATTTTTTAAAAATATCTTTACTTTCTTTTTCTAAGTATAAATCAAAATGAACAATCTTTTCTTTTCTTTCTTTCTTATTGTCAAATGTAAGATATGTAATAAATTGGTGTGTTGCTATTGTTGCAACCTTATTAGAAATATATTCTAAAATATTTTTATCGATCTTTTCTTTTTTGCAATTTTCATAATATTCAATTAAATGCTTTAATACAAGTTCATGCATCTTAACATTCTTTTTCATGCTCTCTATGCTTACACTTTGGCCTGCTCTTGAAACAAGGTAAACATATAAATCTAAATTTATGTACATAAAATTTTTAATATGTTTTGAAGGAAATATTATATATTCTGAATCAGTATAAAAACAATTATCTACATTTATTTTGTTTTCTTTTAATATACTAGTTTTATACATAATTGAATGCATTTCTAAGTCTAGATTACTACAATATTCATTAAAATTTAAAATGCAATTATTGGGTAAGTCAAATTTATTTTCCTTAATAACTTTTTGTGTTGCATTGCTAAATACCAAATAATTTGTAAGAACCATATCAGCATCGTTTTCTTTTAATATTTCTATTATTTGTTTCAAGTTTTCAGTTACAACCCAGTCATCACCATCAACCATTTTAAAATATTTCCCTGTTGCATATTTAATTCCATTATTAACTGAAGAGCCTGGTCCTTGATTTTTTTGTTTGACTAATTTCACAATGCCAGGATATTTTTCTTCATACTCGTGAACAATTTTGGCTGTATTATCTTTTGACTCATCATCAGTTACAATAACTTCAATCTGGTTTCTTGCGGGAGATTTTAGGAAAGATTCCAAATTTTTTTTAATTAGTTTTTCTAAGTTGTATGCAGCAACACTAATTGTTAATATTTTTTCACTCATTTATATTTTTCCTTTCATATCTTTAAAATTTTAGTTAGTATAAATTTTTTCTATAAAATTGCAAACATCTAATATATCAAATCCATTTTTCTTTATTTCGTTATATGTATCCTTTCGTTTGTTTTCAAATAAAGATATTACTTTTTTAGACCAAACTTTGGCCGAATCATTTAATGATAACTTATAATAGACAGATGAAATATTCATTTCATCTGAAATTGCATCAGAGAATATACAAGGAAGGCCATTTGCTTGTGCTTCAACTCCAGTTACTGGAAGTCCTTCCCATAATGAAGGTAAAATAAACACATCACACATATTGATTAATTCACTTACATCATTTCTATCTTGTAAAATTTGAACATAACTTTTTAACTTTAGCTCTTCTATTTTTGCTTCTATTTCACCTAATTTTTCTCCTTCTCCACCAACCATAAGTAATCTTGCTTTTTTATCTTTTTTTAATGTTTCATTAAAGATATCTAATAAAAACAATTGGTTTTTTTGTTTGGAAAATCTGCCAACATTTATTAAAATATGTTCATCGTTATATTTAAATTTTTTTCTATATTCCCTTGCCTTTTCTTCGTTATAACTATATTGCTTTAAGTTTATTCCGTTTTTTATAACAAAGTATTTATCTGATTTAAGCACATTTTCAGGATACTTCCACTTTCCTGCAAGTTCAGAACAAGCAAAAAAATAGTCTGCATATTTAGAAATATTTTTATCAGAATAATACTTCATTACTTTGTATTTTAGATTTACTTCGCCACCTGCATGTGAATGTGTAATTACTTTTTTTACGCCATTTTTCTTTGATATCTTTGCAACATTAAATAAAGTAAATATGCTTCCCGAGTTAATATGGACAACATCAAATTTATCATTTATATATTTTTTTGCGGTCATAATTATATATTTTTTTCTAAACTTTGAGTTGAAATTTTGATTCTCCGCAATTAATGTTCCACCAAATTTATTAATTAATTCTACCAATTTCATATTAGTACATTTAAATGGTGTAATAAATGTAAAATCAATTTTATCTTTATTAATGTTTGAATATAAATTTGTAATAAAGGCTTCTTGTCCCCCATAAATTAGTGATTCACCAAAAAATTCTAAAACTTTTATTTTTTTTGTATCCATAATTATTTATAACTCCTATTATATAAATATTCTTTAATACCAACATCTTCTTTTATATCACTTGGCCTTTCAAAAATTGTTTTATAAGGAATAACTTCCATAGAGTGCTTCATTATTGTTGAATAGTACATTCTTGAAAACATTAACGTACAAATAAATAATAAAATTATAAATGTCCTATAATTTTTTATGCCATTTTTTTTGTTTTGTTCAATACTAAGTGAATAAAAATATGGTAATGATAGTATTTGAAATGCTGAATTCATTGCACATAATCTAATAAATAATTCATTAGTAAAACAAGCAAGAGTAAATAATACTGAAAACCATTGCAAATTAATATAAAATTTAGCAATAGGCATATTTTTTTCATCGATTTTTTTTCTATAATATATAGTGCAATAATATATGTAAACACAAGTTTCAACTATTAAAGAAGAAATTGGCATATTTCCATCATATCTTGAATATACATTATATTTGTAAAGGTTAATATCTTTAAAATTAGAAAACAATTTTAAAATATCTTTTACTGATGTTTGTCCAAGCAAAAAAATCATTATTGATAATACTATTAATAAAATATCATTATTTTTCTTATTATTAAAAAATACTAATGGTATAAAAATTAATGAAGAAGAATGAATTAAGCTTGCAAATAAAATCGTTAATAAAAGAGTTCTTTTCTTTCCATTGTCATTATAATACTTCATAAAAGCCAAAATAATAATAGATATACTTAAGTATTGCCTTACTAAATTTAAAGAAAAGAAAAAAGAAGAACTAATAAAGTATATAAATATTGACAATACAGGTTTTCGAGAATATTTATATATTGAATAAAAAATTAGCCCATTAGTAATTACTGATGTAATAGCAAAAAACAAAAAATAGTCTTTTGTTATTAAATTGCAAAACTTTAGAAGTAATTTTACTAAAATTTCAAGATTAAGTACATCATCTCCTTCACCAATAATCAAATAATCAGGAGCGTATCTATATAAGTAGTCTGTCCCAACGTCATATCGAATTCCTGATACAATAATGAATGGTAAAGCACTTAATATTTGAAAAAAAATTTTTGGTTTTTTATTTTTTATTTTAGTTGAAACATATGATAATAGCAAAGAAGTTATAATCATAATAGAATATGTAATCATTCTTTTCTCCCTATTTTTTTATACTTTCTAGAAAATTGCAGAAAGTTACAAAGTTCTTATAATTTTACGTATAAATATTTTTATAATATCTTCTATTTTATAATATCTTACAAATTTTCACAAAAAAGCTATAATTTCTGCACATAATAATTATTGCAACTTTTCTAGATAATGGAATATCTGATTTTAGTAATTTTCTTTTATCTATTTTTAGTTGTTTGATTAATTGCTTTTTTTGAGATCCATATTTTTGCTCTATTTCACTTAATGTTAACTGCTTAGCCATTCTATATAGTATAGTCATATTAATTCTTTCTCTATTTAAAATTGCCCAGTCAATATAATCTTTTTTTCCAAAATCTTTTGCTAGTAATACAACATTATCCCAAATTGTTAAAAGTTCCAAATCTTTATTTGAAAATTTTGATTTTGTAGTACTTTCATTATTATAAAAGTAATTATAAGCAATTACCTTAGTTGTAACAATTTGTTTGCATTTTAATAAATATTTAAAAGTTCCCTCAACATCCTCAGATGTCAATCCTACTGGATATTGATTTCTTTCTAATAGTTTTTTTTTGTAAAGTTTATTCCATGGATAATATACACATTCTTGTGTGCCAATTTTAAAAAATTTTTTTATGTACTCATCTTGAGTATATATTTCAAAAATATTTTCTTCGTTATTGCCTTCTCGACTATTTTTTTGATAAGTTCTGATAAAATTACAAGTAGATAAATCGCAATTATATTTCGTTATATTTTTGTATAATATTTCATACATATTTTTGTCTATCCAGTCATCACTGTCAACAAATCCAACATATTTTCCTTTAGCAATCTCTATTCCTTTATTTCTAGCATCAGATTGTCCACCATTTTCTTTATGTATTACTTTTATTCTCTTATCCTTTTTTGCATATTCATCGCATATCTTTCCACAATTATCTGGTGATCCATCATCCACTAAAATTATTTCCAAATTTTTATATGTTTGGTTTATTATACTATCAACGCATCTATTTAAATATTTCTCTACATTATAGACCGGTACTATAACTGAAATTAAATCTTCCACAACAAAATAATCCTTTCCATATATTAAAGGTGCAAATACTTTTAAGATCATCAGAAACTTTTTTCATATTTTTTTTCAAAAAACTTTGCTTGTAAAAAGCTTGTACCTTTCTTCCACCAATTTATGTTTTGCATATCAATTACTTTTGCTTCTTTATATTTTAAGCCATTCTTATTTATCCAAACATCTAAAAGCAATTCTGATATTCTTCCGTAGAATCTAACGTGAAAATCATCATATTTGCTTTCATCTGTTCTTTTTTCTAGTTCAAATAAAATATCAAAAAGCCAAGTACAATAGTCGTTTAAAAAATTTTTTTTCATTATAAACATGTTAAACATATGTGCTGATGTTCTCTTATGTAGATTATCAAATTCTTGTAAATATTCTGGATATTTTTCTTCAATAATCTTTCTTGTTTCATCTAGTGGTTCAACATACATTGTATGTTTATAATGATCATATAAATTTTCAATATAGTATTTTCTTTTTTGTGGTAACACAATATCCGCTTCATCTAACAATTTATTTGCTTGATCATAAGTTAATATTTCTTTGAACTTTTCTTCTTCTTTTTTTGAATTGTGTTTTAAAGCTGTGAAATATCTTCTATAATGAACTAACCCTATATAATCATTATTTATGTTTTTCCATGCCCAGTACAATCCTGTTAACTCACAAAAATATGGGTTTAGCTTAGATATGTTGTCTCCAGTGTTATCTTTCTTATAACCCAAATCTTGTTTTCCTTCTGCTCCCACTTGCAATGGCAAGTACATTTCTTCTGTTGGCATTTGATATTTCTTGTGTGTTGCAACAATTATTTTTATATCTCGTTTCATCTATTTAACAACTCCATATCATTTTTGGCTTTTTACTTATTTCTCATTTTAAGCAAATATGTTTTCAATTGTTTTATGTTTTAAAAACTAGTATTTATTTTAAGCAAGCTTTTTGAAAACATTATGTAGCAATTTATGTATAGAAGCACAAAAAATCATTTGTTTTTTCCTATTATTTTAATACAATAGTCCCTATATGTCAACGAATTTTGTCGTTTTTTTATATTGTAAATTATTTGTAATTCTATGAAACTAATTTTTTTAATATAGGAATTTTTTTCAAAACAATGGTCAATAAATAACTAATAACAAATGTAGTAATTATTGTTAGTAATTTTTTATTTGGCCAAAAAGCTAAATGGTGTAGAAATCTAATTACTAAAATATGTACAAAATATATTCCTAAAGTACTTGACCCAATGCTCGATATTATTTTTCTTGCAATTTCATTTTTTATGTTTATATTTGATGCAATAACATATAAACATAAGATGAAAGCTGCTAAAAATATAGTACCATAATTAAAATTGCCTGCTATCACTTTATTTTTAAGTTTTGAGAAATAAACGCCATATGTAAAAGATAAAATTAATGAAATTAATCCAATAATTATTATAATTATTTTCACTTTATTGTTTTCTTTAATTTTATCTTTGTATTCATACAAGTATCCACCTAGCATAAAGTATGCAACAAATATTAGATTTTCTAATGGATTGAACTTGTTTATATAGGATATAAACAAGTTAATATAATTATTATTGACTAAGCTATTAATAAGTGATAACAAGTTAATTCCCCATGTAAAAAATATTATAACTCCAAAAAAATAATTATATGCCATTTTGTCTTTATCGTGTAAAGCTTTAATTAGTGGTAACACTACATAAAGTGAAATCAAACTTTGTAAAAACCATAGCACTCCTGTATATTTATTTGATATGTTAGTAGTTAGCACATTTTTTAGTATAATACTTAGTGTAAGGTGTTCTCCATTAATTAATGCTGTAATGCAAATTTGAATTACTGACCAAATAATTAATAACGCTATATACTTTACAATTTTTTTAATATGGCTTTTTATTTCTAGTTCTTTATGCATTATTAAAAATCCATTGACTAATACAAAAATTGGAACGCCTTCAGAAATAATTCTTAGCAAAAACTCAAAGTATCTTTTAAATGAATTATCTGAAATGAAGTCTATACTATACCCCCCCGCATGAAGTATTATAACCATAAGTATTGCAATGATTTTTAGCATATCTATGTATATTAATCTTTTCTTTTCTTTATAATCATCCATAACTTTTCCCCTTTATTTTTCTTTCTATTTCATCTTAATATTTTGCTTTTTCAATTGTACTATAATTTGTCGTAACTTTCATTTTTAATATACACTAAATTTTATTTTAAAGCAATATTTCTTCTGATTTTTTTGTATTTGTCTAGGCTATTTTGGTATTTTTATTAGTTTGCATATTGAAATTAAACATGTTAAATAAGTTTAAAAAAAAGTTTCATACAAAAATGTCGAATTATGTCGAAAAGTTTTGCAATTTTTTTTAGAAAAATTTTGCATTTTGTATTGACAAGTAATTTTTTATATGGTAATATTTAGCAGTACACTTAAGAGGGGGTACAGTGGTTGTTGAAAATAAAAGGGGATTTTGAAGTGAACACAAATTATTAGAAAAATTTTAAAATCACAAAATTTTAAAATTTAGAGATTTTAGAAAACATTTTTGATTTGTACACTTTTAACTTTTATTTTTTGCTTGCAAATTAAAAAAGCAATTTATTTCATTCCGAAATGAACTGCTTTTTTTGTTTATTATTCTTTTCTGTTTATTAATTTACCATTTATATTTTATCACTTATATTAAGGTAAATATTTTAATTTTATGTTATGCTTATTGATATACGTTTTTTTATCATTATTAAATTTATTTTCAGCATATTATTTATGAAATTTTTAACTTAGCACTATTCCTTGTGCGTTATCTTTTATATCTTCTATAAATTGCTTTGTTCTAAGCATATCGTTTACTGAAGTTTTTTCTGCTCTTGCTACAATTATTGCACTATCTGCAAGTTCTGTGAGGATTGTTGTTCTGTAATCCTCTGTAAGTGATTCGCCATCAATCAAAATTCTTTCATATTTCTTGCCCATTTTGCTTAATGTATCAGTTATTTCTTTCTTTGTAGCATTTTCCTTTATTGCAATTATGTTTGTACTTTTCTTTAAATTGTTTGTTATAATCAATACGTTTTCTTTGTTTGATGTATATGATTTTGCAAGATCTTTTATTAAATCTGTTTGATTTACTTTGTTATCTGCTTTCAAAAAGATTAAATTTTTAGCATTTTTCCTTATATCAATGTTTGCTCTTATTAAGTTCAATGCTTCTTTTTTGCTTTCGCTATTGCTTACATTTCCAAGTACTTTTAGCTTTGTTGCTTGGTACAATTCATACTCATCTGTAGTAGTTTTGTATGTTTCTATAATGAATATCATTGTAATGTATACAACAATTGCAATTATTAGCCCGATTATTGTGGCTTTTACAATGTCTGCTATTGTGTATGCATCTGTGATTGTAAGCGCTTTTATTTCATCAAATTTTTGTACGTCATATTTTGTAGGCAATTCGTTTTTTAATTTTTCTTCTAATGAACTTACATTTTGCTTGATTTCGTCTTCATTTTTTCCTATTGCGGTAATTGTTATTGTATTTGATGATGCGTCAAAAGTGCTATTTAAAGTATCTGTATTATAACTTTCTACCAATGTGCTGATTGATTTTGTGTTCTTATCTATTAATATTGTTGATGTGCCTTTCTTTGGCTCCATCTTGTATTTTGTATAACTATAGGCAAACCCTATTAAACAACCTACAACTATAAATATTATTAGTATTTTAAAATATCTTTTGCTTTCGTTCCAAATTTTTTCTAGGCTAATTTCTTCCATAATTTTGTTTTATAATGCGTTAAGCAAAATAATACTCCTTTCTAAATTGCTCCATCCTTCTTTACTACTTGTGAGATTGTCTTTAGTAATATTTTTAAGTCCAAAGTGAAAGAAATATTTTCTGCATAATATGTTTCCATTTGCACTCTTTCTTCGTATGTGGTGTTGCTTCTTCCATTTGCTGCCCAATAGCCTGTGATTCCTGGTTTTACTGAAAGAATAATATTTGCTTTGTCTCCAAATTTTTCAAGTTCGTTTGGTATAACTGCTCTAGGTCCTACTATTGAAAGGTCTCCCTTTATAACTGAAAGAAAATTTGGAAATTCATCTAATGATGTTTTTCTTAAAAATTTGCCTACCTTTGTTACTCTTGGATCATTTGTAAGTTTTCTATTGGCTTCCCATTCTTTTCTGTATTCTTCGTTGCCTTTTAAAATTTCTACCAATTCTTCATCTGCATTTACATGCATTGTTCTGTATTTGTATAATTTGAATGGTTTTCCATTTTTACCAATACGAGTATGACTATATAATAAAGGTCCATTTTCGTGATTGGCTACATTCATAATCCAAACGACTAGTGTAATAGGTATCATTAGAATTAATCCTATTATTCCACCAAGTATATCGAAAATTCTTTTGAAAAAGTTGACATATATTATTGTAGAAACTTTTCTTCTTGTATTTTTGTTAACCTTTTTAGAATTTTCTTTTGTTGAATCTATATTATTAACTTTCTTTTCTCTTTCTAATGTTTGAATTTCTTCTACATTAATGCTCATTTCTTTTCCCCCTATAGAACAAATGAGTTTCTATTCTTAATTATACAATCTTTGTGCATTATTGTCAACCAAAATCTTTACATTTTTTGACAAAATTCGTGCTGTTTTTATGACTTTATTATAATGTTAACATTAATACAAATATTGATTTATTTGCCTTTGAAGTAAATTATGCTTAACTATTTGAAAACTTTTTCTCTTTTTTTGTTTATTTGTTTTTTGTTGTGCTATAATATATATGTAAAATTACTACTAATATTTTATTAATTTTTTTTGAAGAGGTGATATTTATGAATTTAAGAAAAGTTGGAGTTGTAGGATGCGGTTTTGTTGGCTCTGCCACAGCGTTTGCTTTGATGCAAAGTAAATTGTATTCTGAAATGGTTTTGGTAGATGTGGCTAAGGACAAGGCTGAGGGCGAGGCTTTAGATATTTCCGATGGTTTGCCTTATGCCGCTCCTATGGAAATATACAATGGCGAGTATAGCGATTTGGCTGACGCTTCACTTATAATTATTACTGCTGGTGCCAATCAAAAGCCTGGCGAGAGCCGTTTAGATTTGGTTAACAAAAATGAAAAGATTATGGAAAGTGTAATTTCAGAAATTAAGAAAATAAATTTTGAAGGTATGCTTTTGATTGTATCGAATCCTGTTGACATACTTACCTATAAGGCTTTGAAGCTTTCTGGTTTTGACGAGAGCAGAGTAATTGGTAGTGGTACAGTACTTGATACTGCAAGACTTAAAGATAAAATTTCTCAACATTTGACTGTTAATTCACAGAATGTGCATACTATGATTATTGGCGAGCATGGAGATAGCGAGGTTCCTCTTTGGAGCATTACAAATATTTCTGGTGTGCCTTTGAATGATTTTTGCGAGTTCAGAGGTTTTTACAATCATGCTGATGGCATGCAAAAATTGTATGAGAGCGTACGTGATAGCGCTTATAAAATTATTGAGAAGAAGGGTGCTACTTATTATGGTATTGCAATGGCTGTAACTAGAATTGCGAAGAGCATTGTGATGGATGAGCATGCAATTTTGCCTGTATCTACTATTCTTCATGGACAGTATGGTATCGAGGATGTGTGCCTTTCTGTTCCTTCTATTGTTGGTAGAAATGGTGTGGAGAAGGCTCTTGAAATTGAGCTTAGCGATAACGAACTTGGTGCTTTAAGAAAAAGTGCAGAAGAGCTAAAGGAATATTTATAAAATAAAAAGCCCGTTGGGCTTTTTATTTTTTTATAATTTACTTTATTAAACAAAACTATAAGGTAAAATTTAAAACATTTACCAGAATAAAATGTGAAACAAATTTTCAAAAAATGTTTCACATTTTTATTGGTTTTCTTTTTACTTTATAAAAATACCTCTGAAGCAAATTTATATAATTTGCTTCAGAGGTATTTTATTTCACTTTTATGTATTCTTGAATTTTGGCGTATTTGGCATCGCCAATGCCAGACACATTTTTCAAATCCTCTTCTTTTTGGAATTTGCCATTCTTTTCTCTGTATTCTATTATCTTTTTTGCGGTAGACTCTCCAACTCCTGGCAAGGTTTCTAATTGCTCCAATGTGGCTGTATTTATATTTACTTTCGAAACCTTTGATGTTTCTTGAATTGCGGAATCTGATATTACGTTTTCGCCTGGGGATGACGAAATGTATTCTCTTTCTGTATTGTCAGAGTCTGCTTTTGATGTTTCTTCAAATGATGGTACATATATTTGCGTGCCATCTTCTAACATGTATGCCAAATTTATTTTTGATAAATCCGCATTTTCGCTAGCTCCACCCGCCTGCTCAATTGCATCTTTTATTCGAGCTCCTTGCGGTAAAGTAACCACACCAGGCTTGTTTACTTGCCCTACAACATGCACTATTATTTTTTCTTCCTGCTTTGTTAACCCTATTCTAGAAGATGTAGAACTTGAAGAACCTGCTGAATTACCTTGTGAATCTTCACTTTCATCATTTGTTTCTATTCCATCTGCTGAATCTTCATCTGATTCAACAATTGCTTCATTTGTTTCTTCTGTGTTTATTTCGTCCACACTTTTTCCTTGGTAAAAATATTTGTGTAGCCCTATAAAAGTGACTATTATCGCCGATAATGCTAATGATAGCATTATGATTTTTTGCTTTTGCGTTAAGCTTTGTAAAATGTCTTTCATAATTTTCCTTTCTTTTAAAATTTTTCTTTTTAAATCGGTTGATTTATTTTAAAAATATTGATATTATCTTTTAGTGTTATCAAAAATTTTTAGAAGATAACTTTGGTTCTATAAAAATTTTATGAATGTATAAATTTTAATTTTGTTAAATAGATATAACTTATAGATATTACTTTGGGAGACAATAATGAGAAAAAAATCTTTTAGAATATTTACTTTTGTAATTTTATTAAACCTAATATTTTCAGGCTTTTCTTTTGTAGGAGCAAACACTCTTATAAATCAAAACAGTCACAGCACTTGTTTTGGCACCACAACAAATTCAAGCATATATAGCATTCAAGCCAAAAATGCTTTGTTAAGTGAAAGTGTAAACTTAAATGCCACTAATTCAACATCTCAAAACGTAGTTGATACTGGCAACATTGGCTCTTCAACCGATGGGCTAGACTATTTGGACATTGTTGCAGATGCTTGCTCACTATATGATGTGAACTCCAAGAAATTTCTTTATGGCAAAAATCAAGAAAAGCAAATGTACCCTGCAAGTACTACAAAAACTATGACTGCCATACTTGTGCTTGAAAATTGCAAAGATTTATCTGCTCAAGTAACTATAAGTTATTACGCCGTTCATTCAGTGCCTTACACTTATTCAATCGCCAATTTATATGCTGGTGAAACCTTTACAGTAAAGGATTTGCTTTACACAATGATGATTGCTTCTGCAAACGATTCTGCTTATGCGTTAGCACAATATGTAGCAAATGGTGGAAATAATTATCCTACTGACAGCAGTATTTCTTCAAAGAACGCATTCAACGAAAGCATTCAAAAATTTGCAGATATGATGAATGAAAAGGCTAAAGAAATTGGTTGCAAAAACACAAACTTTGTAAACCCTAATGGTATTAGCAATTCCAACCATTATACTACAGCAAACGACTTGGCTCTTATTGGAGACTATGCTTATCAAAATTCAACAATCCGCACAATTGCAAGTACAATGGAATGTAGTTTGCCAAATACTGACAAATATTCAGATCAACAACGCACATTCAAAAGCACAAATCATTTAATTGATAGCAAGCACAAAGGTTATTACGAATACGCCAATGGTTTGAAAACTGGGTATACTGATGCAGCAATGTCTTGTATAATCGCAAGCGCTAAAAAAGGCGATAGGGATTTAATTGCAGTAGTGCTTCATTACGATACGAGCATCGTTTCTTCTTCTCGTGAGGAAGATTGCAAAAAACTTTTTGAATATGGATTTAATAATTACAAGAATACAAATTTAATTGATACGAACTCTATTGCAAAAAATGTAACTATATTAAATGGTACGAAAGAAACTAGAAATTTGAATTTGTATGCTAGTGAAAATTTGAATTGTTTAGTAAAAACAAATGTTGCTTTAGATGTTACGCCAGAAATCACTTTAACAAAGGTACTTGCTCCAATTGCAAAAGGCGAAGTTGTTGGAACTGTTGAATATAAAATTGATGGGGTTTCTTATAAAACGAATTTAATTGCAGAGCACAATGTAGATGCGAAAAATTATTCTCCAGTGCTTTGGATTTGCTTAATTATTGCTCTTATCCTTTTCTTCTGGATACGAATAAAGTTGAGTAAAGGTGGAAATCGTAGAAATAAAAATCGCGGTGGAAGAACTCATCATTCAAAGCATGCAAAGTATCACAAGAATACAAAAAACCGATTTTATCAAAACAAATATCTAGATTACTAAACTAAAAGTTTAGTAATCTAGTCCAAGGATAATTGTGTAGTCAACTTTCTTCGTATTCTCTCCTACCTCTACATCGCCTGTGCAAAGTAAAGATTTGATAGCATTATCAACTTGGGAGCTTTGACTTGTTCTATTAATTATAGTTGTTTTTTGCGTAATATTTGTTGTTCCTTTTTTCGTAACTTTATATCCTTGATTTTTCAATTGTGCAATAGCATCATTGTATTTTTCTGTCGAGCCTGTACCATTTAGCACTTCAATTGAAATATTTTTTTCTACAACTCCATAAGTTGAAACGTAATTTGTTTCATCTACTTTAATTGTATTCTTAGCAGTTTTATTTGTTGTGCTATTTGCAGTTTCGTTCTCTGTAGTATTCTCTGATGTTTGGTCATCTTGAACAGTCTCAACTGTTGATAGAAACATTTTTTGTACTAATTTTTTTGTTTGTGGTTTGCTTACCAAGTAGAATGAGTATGAGTTTATGTATTGTGGTGCTCCTGGTAATGTGTCTGAAATCATATTATCTGTGTTGAAATCCATCAATGCTGCTATGTAATTTTTTGATACGTTCCATGGTATATTTGTGTCAACTTCTTCTTGAGCGATTGTCATTAATTGATTTATTTTTGTGATATTTTCTGGCTTCATTGCTTGTTTCAATACAACTTTTATGAATGATCTTTGAGTTCTCATTCTTCCTATATCGTTGTCTCCATACGAAATAGGATATGATGAGCCATCGTTATTGTGTCTGAAACGTACCAATCCCTCTGCTTGTTGACCATTCAATAATTGGTATCCTGCCTTTAAGTGGATTGCTAAATCTTGAGTTGAGTCATCATAATCCATATCCATTGGTACATCGTAGTAAACTCCGCCCAAAGTGTCTACCAAATCTCTAAGTGCTTTTGTATCAACATTTATGTAGTATTTTACATTCAACCCCGTCAAATCGTTTACACAATCTAAAAGACTTTGAGGGCCCTCTGAATATCTGGCATTTATCTTATCATAAGCAGATGCAGTTGCTTCACTTTTTCCTACGAAGCTATCTCTTGGCACTGATATTACAGCCGCTTTTTGATCCCTTGGATTGTACTTGGCAACCATTATTGTATCAGTCATTCCTTGACTTTCGCCTATTAAAAGCGTGTAAATGTCCGGCAAATTCTTTATTTCACTATTGCTTGTGCCTACTACAGTTTTTACAATTCCGCCTAGTCCACCGCCATTAATCATTACCTTTGAAAAGAAGTAAACAAACAATACTACAATGATTATAAGTATTGTAAGAAATACTCTTTTAGCAACTGGATGCTTTGAGCGCTTTTTGGCTTTTGTGTTTTGTTCAGTCTTTTTGTTTTTTGTTTTTGTTTTATTATTTTTATCATCTGATGATTTTGTCATCTTTTTTCCTTCCATTATTAGTTTTGTTGACAACAAAAAGTATAGCAAAAATGCTTTAAAAATTCAAGTCATTTTTGCTATTTTTCAATATCTATATTTTGGGCTAAATTTTTAAATGCAATTACTAGAAGTAAAAAATAAAAATGTGAAACATTTTTTGAAATTTTGTTTCACATTTTTAAAATAGAGAAAAAAAATAAAA
>CAYWAH010000022.1:0-9530 GCA_964456505.1 uncultured Clostridium sp.
GAGATTATTGATTCTATTAAAAATGATGAAGATAAAATAAAAAATTTGGATTTAATAAAAGATGAACAAACTAAAACATTAGTAATAGAAAGCTTAAAAGATGATAAACAAATAAAAAAATGTTTTTATACTTTAAAAAATGAAGACAACAAAGTTAGTGCTATTATATCACTACATAATGATAGCGATAAATTAGATTTAATCAAAAACTTAAAAAGTCCAATCGCTAAAAATATTGTAATCGCTTCTTTATCTGACAAGGAAAAAGTAAAGCAAAAATTTTTACCCAAAGATAGAAAATATAAATCTTTAGGACTAAAGAAAAGCACTACTGCTGGAATTGAAATTGAATCATGGGGAATGACTAATTCTTATTTTTTGAAAATGGGAGGATTATTTAAAGACAACAATGATTCAAACAATAGAAAGAGAAATTTATTTGATAAATGGAATATAAAAGTTGAGTCAAGCGTTGATGGAATTGAAACTGTTTCACCAATTATTACTGATAATGAAGAACAAGTTGAAGAAATTTATACAGTTTGTGAATTGCTTAAAGAGGGAAATCAAAGAATAGATTCAAATTGTGGTGGACATATACACATAGGATTCTCAGCTTTAAACAATAATATTTATGCAGTTGACTTCCTAGAAGAGATGTTTGCAAATTGCGAAAGAATATTGTACATTATTTCAAATGCTAAAGGAGAAATACCAGAATTACGTATATTTAATTTTGCATTGCCAATTGGACGAAAATTTAAGGAAAGAAATACAATATTAAAATTTCAAGAAGAAGAAAAATATAGAAATGGTAAAAGCAGAGAAATAGATATAGATGAAGCAAAAAAAGAAATAAAATCTGATTTGCAGAAAAGAATGCTATTTGATAAAAAAATTCAAGTAGAAAGATTTTCAGATTTAAACTTGATGAATGTCCATGAAGTAAAAAATACAATTGAATTTAGAGCACCAAATGGAACATTAAATCCTGACACATGGATTGAAAACATTAAACTATATGGAAGACTTGTAGAAAAATCTGAAGAACTTGCTGAAATTTACCAAAAAGAAAATAGAACAGAAGAAGAGGAAAGAATTCTAAAGCAAGAAGAAAAGCTAACAACAGAAATTTCTGATGATGAAAAATTTGAAATTCTTATGCAGTTATTATTTGAAAAAGATGAAAAAAATATTTACATTGAAAGATATGTAGCTAATAAACAAGCTATTTATGATTCAAAGGATGAAAATAATGCACTATTTGGATTGAAATTTTCTAGTAAAGTAAATATTGTAAGAGATGACATTCTTCCAATATCTGAAATAAAAGATAAGCTTTCTAATGAAAATCAAAATAAAAATTTAAATACTAAAGAAAATGAGAATACAAATAAAAGTATTAATGATAAGTCAACACAAAAAGAAAAATAGAAAAAGGCATAAGTGAAAGGAAAAAATGAAAGAACTTACAGGAGAAGTAAAGCAAATAATTTTTAGAAACGAAAGCAATGGCTTTATGATTTGTGCACTTGATATAGATGGCAACGAACTAACTATTCAAGGGTACATTCCATTTGTAAATAAAGGAGACAAATTACATGTAACAGGTAATTATGTTATGCATCCCAAATATGGAAAACAATTAAAAGTACAAACTTTTGAAAAGATTATGCCACAGACGTTAGATTCTTTTGAAAAATATTTGGGCAGTGGAATAATAAAGGGCGTTGGACCTTCTACTGCTCATAAAATAGTTGCAAAATTTAAAGATAAAACAATTGAAGTTTTAAGAAGCTATCCAAAAAAAATTGCAGAAATAAAAGGAATAACAATTTCGAAAGCAAAAGAGATAAGCGATGAGTTTGCAGAAAACTGGGACTTATGGCAAATAGTAGGATTTCTCGAAAAATTTGGAATAGGTGCTAGTAGTGCTCAAACTGTGTACAAGACATTAGGAGCAAATGCTATTAATGAAATTAAAGATGATCCATATAAATTAGAGGAGATAGGAATAAGAGTTGATTTTGCACAAATTGATAAAATGGCATTGTCAATAGGAATAGAAAGAACATCATTGAGGAGAGTTGGAAGCGGAATAATTCATGCTTTAAATTTGGCTTCATATAATGGACACTCATGTGTGATAAAGGAAAACCTAATTGAATTTACAACCACACTTCTAGGTGTTTCTAATGAAGACATTGAAGATGGACTAAAAGATTTGGAATCAAAAGAAAAAATTGTTTCGGAAAAAAGAAAGAGCATGGAAACAATAGATGGAAAAACTGAATCAATAGTGAGAACATGGATATATCTAAAAAATTACTACAATGCAGAAAAAAACATTGCTCAAAAATTGAAAAGCCTATCAGAAGCACCTAACATAAAAAAAATACATGATGTTGATAAAATGATAAAAAAAGTTTCTGATATTACTCCATCAAAAAAACAGCTAGAAGCCATTAAATTAATAAACGATAATAATGTCGCTATTATTACTGGTGGCCCTGGTACACGGAAAAACTACAATTATAAAAACCATTATTAATATGTATAAATCGATAGGAAAGAAAACGGTTTTGTGTGCACCAACTGGAAGAGCTGCAAAACGTATGACAGAAGCTACTGGAGAAGATGCAAAAACTTTACATAGACTTTTGCAAATTGGAAAACTAAATGATGATAATCCAAATCCATTTTTAAATGTTGAACCAATTGATGCTGATGTAATTGTAATCGATGAAATGTCTATGGTTGATATGTTTTTAATGAGTATAGTATTAAATGGAATATATAAAGGAACAAAATTAATCTTAGTTGGAGATGTAAACCAGTTACAATCAGTAGGACCTGGCAGAGTATTGAAAGATTTAATAGAGTCAGGGAAAATTCCATACATTACATTAAATAAAATTTTTAGACAAGCAGCCAAAAGTCAAATTATTGTAAATGCACATAAAGTAAATGATGGAATAAATTTTTTAGAAGAAAATGATGACAAAGAAGATACTATTGATGATTTCAAATTCATTGCAGAAAATAATCCTAACAATGTTCAACAAATTTTATTGGACAATTATGATGTAAATACACAAATAATTACTCCAACTAAAAGAGGGGATTTAGGAACAAAAACATTAAATAAATTAATCCAAAAGAAATATAATCCTGAAGACAAAATTGCTAAAGAAGAAAAGAAGTTTGGAGATGTTATTTTTAGAGAGGGTGACAAGGTAATGCAAACTAAAAATAACTATGATATTCAATGGTACAAAGATGGAGATGAACAATATGAAGGCGAGGATGGATTTTTGACTGAAAGAGAATATGGTTCAGGCATATTTAATGGAGAAATGGGAATAATATATGAAATAAATAAATATGAAGGCTGTATCAAAATAGAATTTGAAGATGGAAAAATTGCAGAATATAGCTATGCAGATTTAGACCAGATAGAACATTGCTTTGCTATAACAGTTCATAAATCACAAGGTAGTGAATTTGACAAAGTTGTAATGCCTATATTACAAGCATCAACTATGTTATTAACAAGAAATTTATTATATACAGGAATGACAAGAGCAAGAAAAAACTTGATAATAATTGGAAATGCAGATGTTGTAGATTATATGATAAATAATGTAAATAGTAAAAAAAGAAATTCGGGGCTTCAATATAAATTAGAACAAATTATGTAGGAGGCTCAAACGAATATTCTAGAAAAAATACTTGACATAATTTTCCCTGAAGAGTGTGAAATATGTGGAAAATCAAATAAAATTATTTGTGATGATTGTATAGAAAAATTTGAAAAATACAGATTTGAAAATTATGAAGATGACAAATTCTTTTTATACAAATATCAAGATGAAATTAGAGATTTAATAATTGATTATAAATTCAATGACAAATCATATCTTTATGAATTATTTGAAAAATGTATAATAAAAAATAAAAATGCGTGCAATTTTTTAATGAGTTATGATATAATAATTCCAGTTCCATTACATAGAAAGAAAAAACTTCAAAGAGGATATAATCAATGTGAACTGATAGCAAAAAGTGTAGTGAAGTTTTTAAATAATGAAAAACGATGTAATATTTTGCTTGAAACAAAGGCACTTAAGAAAATAAAAAATACAAAACCTCAGAGTCTTAAAAAATTAGAGGAAAGAAAATTAAGTGTAATAGGCTCATATTATGTTAACGATAAAAGCAAAATATTAGACAAGAATGTTTTGCTTTTTGATGATATTTATACAACTGGTAGTACATGTATGGAATGTAAAAAAATGTTATTACAAGCAGGAGCAAAAAATGTAGGTGTTTTTTGCATTGCAAAAGATTTATTTTTAATATAGAAGAACGGAGGAAAAATGGACGACCTAGTAGAAAGTATACTAGACTATATAAGATCAGATTATACAGATTATGCTATTATGATAAATGGTGAATGGGGAAGCGGTAAAACTTATTTTTGGAATCATAAAATAAGAAACAAACTTGAATCAATGACTGTTAATGGTAAGAAGTTAACAACGATTTATATGTCTTTATATGGTATTTCAAATCTTGAAGAAATAAGCAAAAAAATATTCATCGAAACAACTCAATTGATGGATAAAAATATGAGAAGATATATGAACCAAACAGGAAGGACAGCAATTCCAGAGTATGCAAAAACTGGACTTGATATGGCCAATCTTTTTGGCGTAACTCAAAATGGAGATAAATTAGATTATGCTGAATTCTTTTCAACAGAAGATAAAGTACTTTGCTTTGATGATTTGGAAAGAGCAAATGTAGATGTAATTGATATTCTTGGTTACATAAATAATTTTGTTGAGCATGATCATATAAAAACAATAATCATTTGTAATGATAAAGAACTTTCAACAAAAATGAAGAGTAGCAATCTAGAAATGAAAACTTTCATTGCAACATACTTGTTAGATAAAGAAAACAAACTTTTAACAACAGACAAGCCAATGGTTGAGAAGATAAAAGATACAATAGAGAATGTTTTTGATAAAGCAAACGATTATGAAAGAATAAAGGAAAAACTAATTGGTGAAACTTTTGAATATAGACCAGAATTTACTTATATTATAAATGGAATCTTAATGAGATATGAAAAATATCCTGATTTGATTACTTTTTTGAGAACTAACACACCACTAATTATTTCTACATTTGAGAAGAGTGGCACAAGGAACTTAAGAATTTTGAAACATGCTTTAGCAGACTTCAAAAGAATATATGATGTTGTTACAAAATCATATCCAAATACAAACAATAGGACTTTGCAAACAATGTTGATTTTTACTATTGCAGTTTCGTTCGAAATTAAAGCCGGAAAAATTACAAAGGATAAATTGGAAAGCATTCAAAACAATGATGAATACAAATCAATAGTAGTTTCATCAAAAATGTTTACAGATAACACTCAATTCTACATTAGAGAATTTGATAATAACTATTACTACAATTTCAAAGCAGAATATAGATATTTTAAATTTATTGAAGTGTTTGTAAGAACAAGAATATTGGATATGAGAACTTTCAAAGTTGACATGGAAGATATTCAAAAAGCAGAAGACTTAGCAAGAATACCAGGCTACAAGAGACTTCTTACTGAAGAGTATTGGAAAATATCTGATGATGAATTTCCAAAGGTTATTGATGATGTACTAGACAATGTAAAAAAGGGAGAAATTCCACTATTAAGCGTTGTAAAACTTTATTCGTATTTCTTATACTTTATAAAAAAAGGCTTGATTGATTATGATGTTGAATCTATAAAAAGTTTATTCATAAGCGGTTTAAATATTGCTTCAGTAAAATCTGAATATTGTGAAAATGCAAAAGAGGAATTAAGCAATATTTACATTGATGAAAACAACTACGATATGAAAGAAATATTGGACAGATTTTATGAGTTAAACGATCAATTGAAAGATAAGATGTACAAGGAAAGAGCAGAATCGATATTCAAAAATATTCCAATGAAGATGGAAGTATTCTATGATAGATTTGATAAAGAATGCATGGATGTCCCTATATTTAAGTATAGTGATCCATTCCAAATATTCCAAAGAATAAGCTGTGCAAGTAATGAAGACGTTGTTATAATAAAAGAAAAATTGCTGTCAAGATGGAACAAGAAGCCACAACTAATTCTTGATGAAAAAGATAATATGTACAAAGTTTGCCAGAAGATTGATGAATATGTACAAGATAAGAAAACAACAATTAAAATTGTTGTACTTAGAGAATTTTCAAATGAAATAAAAGACGCTTTAAATAAGGATATTGATTATAATAGCTTTAATGACAACTCACAACCAAAGCACATGAATATGGAATAAAGTAATTTATAAAAAAGCACTTGGTACAGAATTCAAACTCTGCATTCAAGTGTTTTTAATCTAAACAAGAAATTATATTTTAATAGCTCATTTTTTAGAAAAATGAAATTTATCTTAATAAGAAAAATATTCTACTATTCCATTATAAATTCCCCAAGCGAGCTGCTCTTGATATGAATCTGTAATTAGTTTTGCAGATTCATTCTCATTTGACAAAAAGCCACACTCAACGAGGGCAATTGGAATCTCAATATTTTTCATAAGATAAATTCCACTTAATTTTAGAGGGGTTCTTTTGTTTTCAATACTGATCGTATTGTTTAAACTATTTTGTATATTTGTAGCAAGTCTCTTTGAATTGTCATCACCTTCTTTGTAAAATGTTTGCCAACCATAATATTTGCTATCACTTATTTTATTTAGATGAATAGACACAAAAATATCAGCTGAAGAACTATTTCCAATTTTGACTCTATTCTTTAAATCAGACACTTTCATTTGTCTAATATTTTTTGCATCTTCATCTTGAATACCATTTTCATCAGAGCGAGTCATAATTACATTACATGAACTGTTTTTTAAAAGTGTTTCTAATTTTTTTGCAATTTGCAAATTTAGTGTGGCTTCTGTAATTCCATTTTGCCCAACGGCTCCTTCATCAGGGCTACCATGGCCTGCATCAACTACAATAGTTTTATTTGAGATAGGCGATAATGTATCTTGAGAAGATATTTCTTGTGATGATTTTGATTGACTTTTATTAGATTGTTTTTTATCAGATGTATATTTTGCACTTTCAGAAATTTGGAAACTAGAATTATTCTTTCTATTTTTTACTGTGCTAGCAATCAAACAAATGAAAATTGCAATAAAAATTATTCCACCAATGATTAGAAATTTTTTAAACATAATAACACTCCTAAAACTTATAGTAAATTATATAAATTTTTTTCAAAAATATTACTTTCAATTTCTTGACATTTGTTTGTTATTGTGTTAATATAATTATTGTCCTTATATGGGGTAGTAGCTCAGTTGGATAGAGCAACAGCCTTCTAAGCTGTGGGTCGGGAGTTCGAATCTCTTCTGCCTCACCAGGACATTATAAATCTAAAATTGCTGTTAAATCAGCATTTTTAGATTTATTTTTTTATTATTTTATCACAATTAGATTTTAAAGCGCTATCTAATTTTTTTCAAAATTATTTAAATTTTTCTTAAAATTATTGTTAATTATTTTTTGTTATGTTACAATCATAATTGATATTATACAGAATGATAAAAGAGAATACTTATAGAAAATAGGTAGGATTGGAGAGATACACTATGGATAATAATGAAGATGAGATTGATTTCAAAAGTGTTTTTATGTCTTTAAATAAACATAAATGGATAATAGTTACATTTACACTTGTAGCAGCAATTCTTGGAGTAGTTTATACTATGATGTTTGTTACACCTGTATATACAGCAACTACAACAATTTTGCTTACGAATGCTGCTGATTCAAGCAAAGAGAATACTATAACCACATCAGATATTGGTTTGAATTCTAGCTTGGTTTCAACATACAGAGAGTTGATAAAGGGGAAAGATGTAATTGAAGAGGTTCTTCAAAATGTATCTGTAAGTGGATTGACTGTTGACCAAATTTCAAAAAATCTAAAGGTTGAATCAATAACAGGAACTCAAATATTAAAAATTTCATATACTGATGCTAACCCAGAAGTAGCAAAAAACATTACAAATGCCACAGCTGAGGTATTTATTGATAAAGTAAAAAACAAATATTATAAAATTGACAACTTAAAGGTTGTAAATGAGGCGGAGCTCCCAACATCTCCATCAAATATTAATCATAAGAAAGATGTAGCAATATTTACATTAAGCGGATTTGTTATTTCTATTATATTTGTATTTATTATTAATATGTTTGATACTACTGTTCAAACAAAAGAGGATATTGAAAATCAATTTGGAATTCATGTATTAGCAACAATTCCAACATATGAGACTCAAATGAAAAAAGTAGATAAGAAACGTAAGAAAAATATGGGAGGAAAATAATAAAATGTCTAACGAAGATGAGATAATTGTTGAAAGTAACCCTAAATCACCCATTTCAGAAATATTTAAAAATTTAAGAACAAACATACAGTTTATGTCAACAAATGGAAAATTAAAATGCTTATTAGTAACTTCAACTTTACCTGGAGAGGGCAAAAGTTGGGTATCATCAAACTTAGCTGTTACTTTTGTCCAATCAGGAAAAACAGTTTGCTTAGTTGATGCTGATATGAGAAAAGGAAGACAACATAAAATATTTGAATGTAAACGTGTACCTGGTCTATCAAACTATCTTTCTGGATATTGCAATGGAGTTGAAGATAAAGATAGATACATATCAAAATATTTGCAAGAAACAAATATTGAAAATTTATTTCTATTACCAGCTGGTTCAATACCACCAAATCCATCTGAACTATTACTTTCAGATTCTATGAAATCATTATTAGATGAATTATCATCAATATGTGATTTAGTTATAGTAGATGGACCACCATCATCAATTGTTACAGATTCTATAGTAATGTCTAGATTGGTTGATTCAACTATAATTGTTGTTGAAAGCAAAAAAACTAAAAAAGAAAATTTAAAAGGAATAATTAACAACATAAAAAATGTTGGAGGAAATATTTCTGGCATTGTTCTAAACAAAGCAGAATTGACTACAAAGGAATATAAATATTCATATTATTATGGATATGATAAGGAAAAAACAAAAACTGAAAATGCAAATATTATTGAAAACAAAGACATTGAAAGAGTTGATAAATTAATTAATCATGAAAAAATAAAAAATGATAACTATGAAAAAGAACAAATTGCTACAAAAATAATAGAAAAAGAACAAGAGCAAAAAGAAAAAAAGGCTAATGAAATTAGAAAAATGCTTCAAGAACAAGAACTAAGAATACAGCAAGAAAATGAATTGAAAAGAGAAAAAGAAGAAAAAGAAGCAGAAGAACAAAGAAAAAAAGAATATGATGAAAAGAAATTAAGAGAAGACAAACTTCAAAGGATTAAAGATGAAATTTCTTCAAAAAAACCATTAAATGAAATAGATGAAGAAGAACACGAGATAAATCAAATGGAAAA
>CAYWAH010000022.1:9630-19774 GCA_964456505.1 uncultured Clostridium sp.
GAACAATGTATTGAACAAAATCAATCAGTTGAGCAATCAGTCGAACAAAATACTGAACCAAATCAACTAAATGAGCAACCTGAAATACAGCCTACTGAACAGATACAATCACAAGCAGAACCAATTAATAAAGTTTCAGTTTTTGATGATAACGGACAAGATATTGGAAGCTTAATAAACGAAAGTGAAACAAATGAACTAAATACTGCTGAAAGTTTAAATAGTGATGAAATTCCAGAAGAAACTAATACATTAGAAAATGAGTTAACAGATGAAGAAAAAGACAAAATAATTGATGAAGTAAATGATCAATATGATAATGAACAAAAAAATAAAGCAGTATCTATTGCAGATCAAATACATAATTTTTTTAACAACTCAAATAATAATATAAATAATTAAATTTGTGTAGAAAATAATTTAAACAAAATCTAATATTAAAAATATTAAATTAGAAATTTGTTTTGAAAATCAAAATAATAATCTAAATAAAAATAGCAATAATTGAAGGAGAAAAAAATGATAGATGTGCATTCACATGTATTGCCAATGATTGATGATGGCTCTAGATCTATTGAAGAAACAGTTAATATACTTAAAGAAGCGCATAAAAATGGATTCAATGGAATAATATGCACACCACATTATTTACCTGGATCTTATGAATCAGTCAAAGAAAGCAATCAAATTATTGTAGATAGTTTAAACACTGAACTAAGTAAAAGCTGGTATAATTTTAAATTATATTTAGGTAACGAGATTTTTCTTACAAATGAATTTGCAGATATTATGCAGACTAAAAAAGCTACTTCAATGAATGATTCTAGATATGTTCTTTTTGAATTATCTTTAAATGATAAACCAATGAATGTTTTAGAATTAATTGACCAAATAATTGACTATGGTTTTGTACCAATAATGGCCCATCCAGAAAGATATAGCTTTGCAAAAGACAACCCAGATATATTAAACTCAATAATTTCAGAAGGTGTATTATTCCAATGCAACTATGGAAGTTTAATTGGTCAATATGGAAGACACGCAAAAATTCTAGTTGAGAAATTACTCAAATATGATATGGTTTCATTTATGGGTACAGACTGTCATAGACAAGATACGATATATAGCAAAATAGATGAATGTATAAGTGCAATGTATAAAATAATTGATGCAAAAAAATTCAAAGAAATAACAGAAGAAAATCCAATGAAATTGATTAAAAATGAACAACTACAATTTAAATCACCACATGGTTTTTCATTTACATTCTTAGAAAAAAGAATAATGAGTAAATAAAAAATAATTGAACTCAATTATAAAGGATGCTTTAAATTGGGTTCTTTTATTTACTTATTCAAAAAAAGATGGTATAATTTAAGTCATAAATAAGAAAGAAGGAAATATAAGAATGAGCAAGTTTTACATTACAACACCAATTTATTATCCAAGTGGAAAATTTCATATAGGAACAGCCTATACTGAAGTATTAGCTGACTCACTAAAAAGATATCATGCATTAAAAGGTGATGACACTTTTATGCTAACAGGCACTGATGAACATGGCCAAAAAATTGAAGATAAAGCCAAAGAAAACAATATGGATCCTAAAGCATATGTTGATATCCAAGCAAATAATGCAAAAAAGCTCTGGTCATTAATGAAAATAGATTATAACAAATATATTAGAACAACTGATGAATATCACGTAGAAGCAGTTCAACAAATATTTGAAAAGTTCTTAAAGCAAGGAGACATTTATAAAGGAGAATATGAAGGCTGGTATTGCGAACCAGATGAAAGTTATTTTACTGCTACACAAGTAGTTGATGGAAAATGCCCTGATTGCGGAAGGCCAGTAAAATGGATGAAGGAAGAAGCATATTTTTTCAATATGAAAAAATATGCAGATAAACTTTTAAAATATTATGATGAACATCCAAATTTTATTATTCCAACATATAGAAAACAAGAAATGATTAATAACTTTATTAAACCAGGGCTTGAAGACCTATGTGTAACAAGAACATCTTTTAAATGGGGAATACCTGTATTATCAGATCCAAAGCATGTAATATATGTATGGCTTGATGCATTAACAAATTATATTACTGCATTAGGATATGGAAGTGATGATGAAACTTTGTTCAAAAAATATTGGCCTGCAGATGTTCACTTAGTTGGAAAAGACATTGCAAGATTTCATTTGATTTATTGGCCTATATTCTTAATGGCACTTGATTTGCCATTACCAAAAACAATCTATGTACACAATTGGATTACAATGAAAGACGGTAAAATGTCTAAGTCAAAAGGAAATGTAATTTATCCTGAACAGTTGATTGAAAGATATGGCTTAGATGCCACAAAGTATTTTTTGGTTAGAGAAATGCCAATGGGCTCTGATGGATTATTTACACCTGAAAACTTTGTTGAAAGATTTAATTCTGATTTATGCAATGATTTAGGAAACTTATTAAATAGAACAATTGGAATGTGCAATAAATATTTTGAAGGCAATGTTCCTGAATATACGGGTCTTGAAAATGAAGTAGATGTAGATCTTGAAAATTGTGTAAAAGATACAATTTCTAAGTTAGAAGAAAATATTGAAAAATTTGAATTTGCTAATTCTTTACAAACAATTTGGGATTTGATTTCAAGAACAAATAAATACATTGATGAAACACAACCTTGGGCATTAGCAAAAGGTGTGGTAAATGAAAAAGATGCTGACAAAGAGCACAGAATGAAAAATTTAAAATCTGTTATTTACCATTTAGTTGCAAATTTATATGTTATTGCAATTTTGATTAGACCTTTAATGAAAGATACTTCAAATGAAATTATTAAACAACTTGGAATAAAGAGAGAAGACGAATTAGAAAAAATCAAATGGAGTGATTTAGATAATTATCAAAAACTACAAAATGTAAAAGTTGCTGAAAAAGGTACACCTTTATTTGTTAGACTTGATGTAGAAGAAGAAATTAATTACATTAAAGGCTTAATGAAATAAAACCCAATATTCAAAAAAATAAAAATATTTTAATCATAAACATATTATTTTGAAAGCAAAATAATATGTTTATTTTTTCTTTATCCTTTTTGCTCTAAACCTTGACAAAATAAGGGTGTATTGATATATTATATATGTGTATTTTTACGCTAAAAAAATACTTTCAATCAAAAGATGAGGGAGAACGCAAATGTACTTTTTAGCAATAATTTTTATATTGTTAATGTTCATAGTTTTGCTAATTATTTTGGCAATATCACAAATACGAAATGCTGGAATACAAGTAAAAGATTTTGTCAGTTTTATTGAAGCAAATGAAAAATTAGATAGCTTATATTCATTTGCACAAAGGTATGACAAAATGTCACCACAAGAACAGATTATTTATTTAAAAGAAGCAGAAGAAATGTTTGATGCATTTGATAAAATACCCGAAACAGTTTGGGAAGATGAACATGATAAATATTCAAAAGTACTTGATGCATATAGAGACATTAAAGTTATGAGATGGAATGAGGGACAACAATTTGCTCTCCAAGAAAGTCATAAGAGAATAAAACCAAAAGAAATAAAATTTGAAAAAACATAAAAAGTAATTAACTTGTATGATAATTAATACAATAATAATTGCCATACACATAACTAAAAAATTGTTATTATGAATTTAGAAAATGAAAATTAAAGTGAGGTATGTATGAACAAAAGAACATATATAATAATTGCAATTTTAACTATCATATTATTTATAATGGTATTTGTTTCAGTTAAACCTGCAGTTAATAAAATAAGTGAGGGTAATTCTAACATTATGGAATTTGATGAAACAAATTTTGATAATGAAGAAGTTGATTATAGTTCAAAAGATGATTTAAATATAGATATGACAAAGTGGAAATATGATGAAACAAATGATGTATATTATAGAATTGGATTAGTATATTGTGCAAACCCAGTTGATAACAAATTTGAATCACTTGGAATTTATGTACCTGGAAAATATTTTAATGGAAAGAAAAATAATGATGGAATAACATATACAGTTGAATTAAATAAAGATAGTTCAGTAGGAAATTATAATGCAGAAACAGCACCAATTGTAATGCCAATATATTCAGAAAATTTTTCTTCACAAAAAGCTCCAACTACATACAAGTACGATGGACTAGAAGATTACTTAAAAGCAGGATTTATATATGTTTATAATGGTGCTAGAGGATTAAATGAAGATGATGAAACAAAATCTTATGGTGCACCTGATGAAGTTACTGACTTCAAAGCAGCTATTCGTTATTTAAGATATAATGAAAAAGTATTACCAGGAAATGAAAATGACATTTATACATTTGGATTCTCAGGTGGAGGCACTATTGCAAATATAATTGCTTCAACAGGAGATAGTGAATTATATACACCTTACTTAGAAAAAATAGGAGCACTTACAAAAAATAAAGATGATAGTACTTTATCTGATGCAGTTAAAGGTGTTAATAGTTGGTGCCCAATCGAACTAGATCATGCTGATGAAGCATATGAATGGGGAATGGGACAATATTCTGTTGCAGGTTCACGTAATAAAAATAAATGGACAAGCGAACTTTCAAGTGATCTATCAAACGCGTATGCTAAATATATTAATGATTTGAAATTAGTTAATAATAATACTGAACTTAAACTTGAAGAAACTCAAGATGGAATTTATACAAAAGGCTCATACTACGATTACCAAAAAAGTATAATTGAAAATTCACTTAATTACTTTATACAAAACGCAACATTTCCATACACTATAAAATCATCAGACAACAAAAAAGATGGTGCTCAAAATAATACAAATGAAGTTTCAGTAAATATTTCAAAAGATGAAAATGTTACTTTCCAAAATCCAGAAGAATATATCAATTGGCTAAACTCAACAGATGATTGGGTAACTTATGATAAAGAAAAAAATACTGCTACAATAAAGAGTTTGAGCGCATTTATTAGACATAATAGATTGCCAAATAAAGATGTAACTGCATTTGATTCTTTACAAAAGGAAAGCGAAGAAAACAAATTATTTGGAATAGATGGAAATAAGAGCTTACATTTTGACAATTCATTACTTGATGTATTAAAAAATAATTCTATTAAATATGAGAAACTAGTAAATTATAATTCGAAAACTTTAAATGAATTTACAGATGATTTTGAAACAATAGATGAATGCAATAACAATTCAGAAACGAGACAAAATATGTACAACCCTATGTATTTTATTAATGAATATTACAATGGATATGGTGCATCAACAATTGCAAATCATTGGAGAATTAGAAGTGGGATAAATCAAACAGAGACATCAATTACACCAGAAGTTAATGAAGTGCTTTCCCTAGAAAAATACTTTAAAAATTCTTCAGCTAAAATTGGACAAAAAACAGATATTGATTATTCAATAGTTTGGGGACAAGGACATGTAACTGCAGAAAATAAAGGTAATGCAACATCAAACTTTATTGACTGGGTTAACCAATGTGAGAGTAAAGATAATAAATAGCCTATACCTATAAAAATAATTTAAAAAATTTAAGATGTGTTTATAAAAAAGTAGATTCAAACAATGGATAAATTTAAGCAATAAACAAAAGAATTATTCAATGAATATAAAAATATTTAAAAGAATATGAAAAATAGAAGACATTAATCAAGGGGCAAAATATGTATTTAAAAAGACTTGAAATGCAAGGCTTTAAGTCATTCGCAAATAGAACAGTATTAGAATTTAAACCAGGAATAACAGCTGTAATTGGACCAAATGGTTCAGGCAAAAGTAATATATCAGATGCTATTCGCTGGGTTCTTGGCGAGCAAAGTATGAAATCACTTAGAAGTTCTAAATCAGAGGATATAATTTTTGCTGGTACTCAAAATAGAAAATCATTAGGATTTGCAGAGGTTTCACTTGTACTTGATAATGAAGATCATTCATTGCCAATAGATTTTGCAGAAGTAATTGTTACAAGAAGAATTTACAGAACGGGAGAAAATAATTATTTTATAAATAAGGCTCCTTGTAGATTAAAAGATATAAATGAATTATTTATGGATACTGGTATTGGTAAAGATGGTTACTCAATAATTGGACAGGGTAAAATAGACGAAATACTAAGTGAAAAATCTGAGGACAGAAGAAATATTTTTGATGAGGCTGCAGGTATTACAAAATACAGAGCCAGAAGAGATGATTCAGAGAAAAAACTTGAGCAAACAAAAGTCAATTTACTTAGAATAAATGATATTTTAACAGAATTAGAAGCAAATTTAGCACCATTAAAAGAGCAAAGTGAAAAAGCCAAAAAGTTTGTTGAGTTAAGAGATGAACTTAAAAATATTGAAGTTGGACTTTACTTATATAAAATCAAAAACTTAAAAGACAAAATAGAAGAATTAGTAAAAGACAAAGAAGTTTTTGAAAATCAAAATAAAGAAGAAAACGATAAATTAAATGAACTTCAAGAACTAAAAGAAAAAATAAAACAAGAATTAGATAACATAGATGAACAAATTGAAAGAGTTCAAAATTTAAGCTTTGAAAGCAGAAATCAAATAGAAAAAATTAATTCTGCTATAAGTGTTGATGAAGAAAAAAAGAGTAATAATGAAGAAACAAAAAACAGACTTGAAAACGAAATTAGAGAACATAAATCAGATATTGAGGCTCTTGAAGAAGATAAGAAAAATAGACAAGTAAAGAAAGAAGACTTGTTAAAAAACAAAGAAAAATTTGATAAAGAGTTAGCAGAAAAAGAAAAAGAACTTGAAGAATTAACTAAAAAATTAAGCAGTGAACAATTAAAAATTGAGGATAAAAAACATAAAAATGAAGAGCTAATTGACAATAGATATAATCTTCAAAACAATATCACAATGTTTGATACAAACAAAGAAAACTATATTACACGCAAGAGTCAAGAAGAAAAAGAACTTTCAAAAATTATTTCTAATTTGGATGAAAGAAGAAATGCAAAAAATGAAATTACAAAAGATGTTAATGCAATTCAAACTCAAAGAAATAGTGATAAAGAGAAATTAGATAAAGTTCAAAAAGAGAAAGAGAACATTGATAAAAAACAAAAAGAATATGAAGAAAAAATTGCAAATTTGACAGATGAAAAACGTTCAAAAACTTCAAGATATAATTTCTTGGTTGAAACGGAGAAAGAAAAAGAAGGCTACTATACATCTGTTAAAAATTTATTACTTGCATGTGATAGAGATCCAGCATTGAAAAAAGGTGTAAATGGCGTACTTGCAAATATCATTTCTGTTGATGATAAATATCAAGTAGCAATCGAAATGGCACTATCATCAAACATGCAAAACATTGTAACAGATACATCAAATGATGCAAAAAAATTGATTGAATATTTGCGTATTAATAAATTAGGAAGAGCATCTTTCTTACCAATATCAGATGTTAAAGGTAAGAAAATAGAAAACTTTGAAACAGATGATGGATTTATTGGAATAGCATCAGACTTAGTAAAAGCAGACAGAAAATACGAAGGCGTTGTCACATCTTTATTAGGTAGAACTATTATTACAGAAAATATTGAGAGCGCGATTAGAATTGCAAAAAAGAATAATCATCAATTTAGAATTGTTACCTTAGATGGTGATGTAATAAATTCATCAGGTTCAATGACAGGTGGATCTGTTACAAAGAAAACAGCACCATTACTTGGAAGAAATGCTGAAATTAAAAATTTAAAAAATGAATTAGTAAAGATTGATGAAAAATTAGAAAAGATAATTTCTGAAAAAGACAAATACATAAATGATAATCAAAATATAATTTCTGAAATAGAAGAAATGAGCAACAATTTACAACAATCTGAAATCAAACTTGCAAGCATAACAGAAAAATATAATGCAATAGAAAACGAAATAAATAAATTAATTGCAAACAAAGAAAAAACTGAAGAGTTGATTCAAACTCTAAAAAATGATATCGAAAAATGCGATAAGGACAAAGAAGAAACTGAAAACAAAATAAAAGAAATCACAGAAGAATCAAACAAATTACTTGCTGAAATAAATGAGTTTGCTTTAAACAATAAAGAAAATCAAGAATATATAAATAACTTGAATACAGATATTACTGATTTGAAAATTTCAGTTTCATCATTTGAAGAAAGCAATACATCGATAGAAGAAATGGTTGAAAGAATCAATGCTGATATTGAAGAAAACAAAAATAGAATTGATGAAAAAACAAAGAAGATAGAAGAAACTAAAAATCAAAATATCGAGTTAGACAAAGATATAGAAGAATTAAAGCAAACAATTGAAAAGATTAAAATTGAAGTTTCAAATAGTTCGGAAAAATCTGAAGAACTAAAGAATATGAAAGAGCAAAAAAATAGTGAGCAAGATAAAGTAGAAGAAGAAATTTCTAAACAATTTGAAACAATACAAAAAGTAAAAGAAGGCTTAGTAAAAGCAGACACAAAGAAAATATCTGCTGATCAAGATTTAACAGAAGTTATCAATGATCTTTGGGAAGATTATTCAATCACACCAAACAATGCAATGGAGAATTATAAACTTCCAGAAAACGTTGCAGAAACTCAAAAGAGTGTAAACAAATTACACAATCAAATCAAAGATTTAGGCAGTGTAAATGTTGATGCTATTGATGAATATAAAAAAGCAAGCGAACGTTATGAATTAATGAATACACAACGTGCAGATCTTGAAAGCACAATGGAAAAATTAAATAATGTTATTGAAGAAATGACATCAACAATGAAAAAACAATTCAAGCAAAAGTTCAAATTGATTCAAAAGAACTTCAATGAAATTTTCTCTGAATTATTTGGAGGAGGACATGGAGAACTTGAGCTTGATGATGAAGAAAATGTTCTTGAATCTGGCATTACAATTAATGTTCAACCAGAAGGAAAGAAACTTGGAAACATGATGCTTTTATCTGGTGGAGAAAGAGCATTAACTGCAATTGCTTTACTATTTGCAATATTGAAAATCAATCCAGCACCATTCTGTATATTAGATGAGATTGAGGCAGCCCTTGATGATGTAAATGTTTACAGATATGCGGAGTTCTTAAAGAAATTTACTAAGACAACGCAATTCCTTGTAATTACTCATAGAAAAGGTTCAATGGAGGCTGCAAATACTGTATATGGTGTTACAATGGAGGAGAACGGTGTTACAAAAGTACTTTCACTAGATTTAAAGGCCGCAAGCAACCAATAAAAAATTTAAAAATTTAAAAAACTAAAGATAATGTCGGCAATCACAAAATACTTTTTTCAAAAAATTCTTAGGTTTTCTCGTTTCGGGCTTTGGCTACTAAAAGTTGCTCCGGGGACCCTAACCCAGGCGGAGCAACTTTTTAGCGTAGCCATCGGCAATTAAGGAAGATCCGACCAGCCCTCAACTTCGAAAAACACGAATTTTTTTCCAAAAGTATTTTGTGATTTTTTAATGCATATTAAAATTTCTTTTGAATACATTTTATAAAGTGAGGTGGACATGGATTCAAAAATAATTTTAATATGCATTTTAATTGGAATAATAATAATTGCTTTTTGGAAAAGCTTTTTCAAACCTGTGAAATTTATTATGAAGTTAGTTATAAATTCTGTACTTGGTGGTGTACTGATTTTTATAATAAATGTAGTGGGTACTTCTTTTAATTTTCATATTGGTTTAAATTTTATAAATGCTTTGTTAGTTGGAATACTGGGCATTCCGCGGAGCTATTCTGCTATTTCTTTTTAAAATTTTTCTAATATAGAAAATCACAAAATACTTTTTGCAAAATTTCGTGTTTTTCGCAGTATGAGGAATGGTCGGAGCTTTGCTCCGATGGCTACGCTAAAAAATTGGCTCCGGCTGGGTCTGGGGTCCACGGAGCAATTTTTAGTAGCCAAATGACGAATCAAGAAAACCTAAGAAATTTCAAAAAAAGTATTTTGTGATTATTGATATTATCCTTAAATTTTTATATTATAAAAAATACTAAATACTTTTGAAAAAAGTATTTAGTATTTCATTGTTTATTATATTATTGTTTATTATTTATTGTTTATTATTTATTGTTTATTATTTATTGTTTATTAT
>CAYWAH010000023.1:0-17541 GCA_964456505.1 uncultured Clostridium sp.
TAAATATGCTCTTGTATAATTTTTGCATGTATAGCAATCACATTCATCATCAAGTGGTGAGAAATCATGTTCATAAGTTGCATTTCTAACAACAACTTTTCCATGTGATGTTAACGCAGTTCCATTTCTTGCAAGTCTTGTTGGTAACACGCAATCGCACATATCAATTCCTGCTTTTGCTGCTTCAATTAAATAATCAGGGGTGCCAACTCCCATTAAATAACGAGGTTTATCTTTTGGCATAAGTGGTGCTGTATAATAAAGCATTTCCAAAAATTTATCTTTAGGCTCTCCTACACTTATTCCACCAATTGCATAGCCTGGGAAATCCATATCAATTAGTTCTTTAGTAGATTGCTCCCTTAAATCTTTATAAAATCCACCTTGAATAATTCCAAATAATGCTTGGTTTGAAGTATGTGATTCTTTGCATCTTTTTGCCCATCTTGATGTTCTTTCCATTGATTGCTTGGTATATTCATAGCTTGAAGGATAAGGACAACATTCATCAAAGCACATCATAATATCTGCGCCAATATTTTCCTCAATTTTCATAACCTTTTCAGGTGAAAAGAAATGTTTGCTTCCATCTAATTCTGATTTGAATTCAACACCTTCTTCAGTAATTGTTCTTAGTTGACTTAAGCTAAAAACTTGAAAGCCTCCTGAATCAGTAAGCATTGGTCTGTCCCAATTCATAAATTTATGAACACCACCCGCTTCTTTTACTAATTCATCACCAGGCCTAAAATAAAGATGATAAGTATTTGCCAATATAATTTCAGCACCATTTTCTTTTAATTCCTCTGGTGTCATTGCTTTAACCGTTGCCTGTGTTCCAACTGGCATAAATACTGGTGTTTGAATATCTCCTCTTTCAGTATGAATTACACCTCTTCTTGCACCTGTTGATTTGTCAACATGTAATAGTTCGTATGAGATCATATTTAACCTTTCTATTTTATATAATAATCATCGCATCTCCAAAACTAAAGAAACGATATTTTTCTTCAACTGCATGTTTGTATGCATTAAGGATATTTTCTCTTCCTGCAAACGCTGAAACGAGCATTATCAAAGTTGATTTTGGTAAATGAAAATTTGTAATTAATCCATCCATACATTTGAATTTATAACCTGGATAAATATAAATTCCAGTATCTCCTTCACATGCTTTAACATGTCCTGTTTCATCTGCTATTGTTTCCAAAGTTCTGCATGATGTAGTTCCAACACAAACTACTCTATGTCCTGTATCTTTTGCTTTGTTTATTTTGTCTACATCTTCTTGTTTTATGTAATAATGTTCTTGATGCATATGATGTTCTTCAACATTTTCTTCTTTTACAGGTCTAAAAGTTCCTATTCCAACATGTAAAGTAACATTTGCAATATCAATTCCCTTTTTAGATATTTTATCTAAAAGTTCATCTGTAAAATGTAACCCTGCAGTTGGTGCAGCAGCAGATCCATTGTATTTTGCATAAACAGTATTGTATCTGTCATTTTCTTTTAGACTTTCATGAATATATGGTGGCAATGGCATCAATCCTATTTGATCAAGTATTTCGTTAAAAATTCCATCATAGAAAAACTCAACTTTTCTTGTACCATCATCTAGAATATCAAGAATTTTTGCTTTTAATATTCCATCTCCAAATATAACTTCTGTACCAACATGAAGTTTGTTTCCTGGTCTAACCATCGCTTCCCAAATGTTGCCTTCAATATTTTTTAATAATACGAATTCAACATCAGCTCCTGTTGTTTTTTTACCATAAAGTCTAGCAGGAATAACTTTTGTATTATTCCTTACTAAGCAATCTCCAGGTTCTAAATATTCAATTACATCTTTAAATATTTTGTCTTGATATTCGCCTGTTTTTCTATTCAAGTATAATAGCCTTGATTCATCTCTATGTTCTAGAGGTGTTTGTGCTATTAATTCTTCAGGCAAATAGTAATCAAATTCATTTACATTCATTTTATATATTCCTTAAATTTTGCATATACACTTAATATTTTATTTTTTCTCTGAAAGTACTTTTCTGCAACGAGGGCAAAGTCCATCTTCAAGTTCGGTGTTGTATTGCCAACATCTTTCACATTTATCGCCTCTTGCATGCTCTACTTTAATTTCTAATTCTTTTAAAGAATCATTTTTTAATATGTCTAGTTGTGAAACAATTAAGCAAACTCTCATAAGTTCTTTGTTTTCATTTAAAAATTCATAATCTTTTTCTGGTGCTTTTATTGTTACAAATGCATCTAATGAATTACCAATTAACTTATCTGCTCTTGCTAATTCTAATTGTTTTGCAACTGTATTTTTGATTTCAATTATCTTGTTCCATTTTTCTGCTAATTTTTCGTCATCCCATTTTTCATTTGCTGTAGGATATTCTGTTAACATTGGGCTTTCTACTTCTTCGTCATTAGTATGTTTCATATTTTTCCAAATTTCTTCTACAGTAAATGAAGTCATTGGTGTTAATATTTTTACTAAAGCATCAAGTATATAATACATTGCTGTTTGAGCAGATTTTCTTAAATTTGAATCTGCTTTTTCTGTGTATAATCTGTCTTTTATAATATCTAAGTAAAAACTACTCATATCAACTACAACAAATTGATTTATATCATGATAACAATTTTTGAAGTCATAAGTATCATAATCGTTTCTACAATCTCTTATTAGTTTGTTCAATCTTCCTAATGCCCATTTATCTATTTCTTCCATGTCTTCATATTTCATAGGTTTGTTAGGATCATAGTCGTAAGTATTGCCTAACAAATATCTAATAGTATTTCTTATTTTTCTATAAACATCTGAAATGCCTTTTAGAATGTCATCTGAAAGATTTACTTCAACTTCATAATCTGATGAAAGTGCCCAAAGTCTAATTATATCAGCACCATATTTGTTTGAAACATCGATTGGAGAAATTCCGTTGCCTAAACTCTTTGACATTTTTCTGCCTTGTCCATCAACAACCATTCCACAGCAAAGTACTTCTTTATAAGGAGCTATTCCTTTTGTAGCAACAGATGTTAATAGTGATGATTGGAACCATCCTCTATATTGGTCGTTTCCTTCAAGGTATAAATCTGCTGGATAGTCTAATCCTCTTTCAACTAATACACTTTGATGTGTTGATCCAGAGTCAAACCATACATCCATAATGTCCTTTTCTTTTGTGAATTCTTTGCATCCGCATTTTGGACATTTTGCATTTTCAGGCATTAAATCTTTTGCATCTTTTTCCCACCAAGCATTTGTGCCTTCTTTTCTGAATATATCTTGGATTTTCTTAATCGATTCATCTGTAACATATGGTTCATTGCAATCTTTGCAATAGAATATTGGAAGTGGTACTCCCCAAGTTCTCTGTCTTGAAATGCACCAATCATTTCTTCCTTTTATCATTCCTTCCATACGTTCTTCACCCCATTCAGTTGGGTGCCATTTAACATTTTTTATTGCTTTTAATGTTTCATCTCTAAATCCATCAACAGATGCAAACCATTGATCTGTTGCTCTAAATATTACTGGATTTTTGCATCTCCAGCAATGTGGATATGAGTGAGTTAATGGTTGCATTTTTAATAAGTAACCATTTTCATCAAGCCATTTTGTTATTTCTTTATTAGATTTTGCATAGAACATTCCTTTGAAAGGACCTGCTCCTTCTCCTTGAATTCCTTTTTCATTGACAGTAACTATAATGTCTAAGTTGTCTTTTAATCCTTGTAAGTAATCTTCTTTACCATAAGATGGAGCAGTATGAACTGCACCAGTTCCCTCTACTAAATCAACATTTACTGTTCTTTCACTTCCAAGTACAACTCTTGATGTTCTATCTAAGAATGGATGATTGCAAATTATTCCTTCCATTTCATTTCCTTGGAATGTCTTTATTGTTCTATAATCTTCTATTTCAGCAATTTTCATTACCTTTTCAAGTAATTCTGTTGCAACAATTAATTTTTCTTCATTGCTTCCATTGTAAGATTTCTTACCTTCTGGTAATGTTACTTTAACTAAACTATATTCAAAATTTTCTCCAATTGTAATTCCAGTATTGCCTGGTAATGTCCAAGGTGTTGTTGTCCAAATAACAATTGAAGTATTTTCTTCGTCAAATAATCCTTTGGCATCTTTTACTGGAAATTTTACATAGATTGATGGTGTTGTTACGTCCTTATATTCAATTTCTGCTTCAGCAAGTGCTGTTTCACAATCAGTACACCAATAAACAGGTTTTAATCCTCTATAAATATATCCTTTTTTGTACATATCTCCGAATACACCAATTTGTCTGGCTTCCATTTTTGGATCATATGTAACATATGCATTTTTCCAGTCTCCAAGAACTCCAAGTCTTTTGAATCCATCTGTTTGAATGTCTTTATATTTTTTTGTAAATTCTTTACATGTATCTCTAAATTTTGTAACAGGAATTTTATTTCTATCAAGTCCTAATTTTTCAATAGCTTTTTTTTCTGTTGGCATTCCATGTGTATCAAATCCTGGAATATATGGAGCATAATATCCGTTCATTGATTTATATCTTACGATTGTATCTTTAAGTATTTTATTTAAAGCATGTCCAGCATGTATTTCACCATTTGCATAAGGAGGACCATCATGTAAAATAAAATGTTTATGTCCTTCATTTTTCTTTAATACTTTTTCATACAATCCATTTTCAAAAACAGCATCTAAAATTTCTGGTTCCTTTTGTGGCAAATTACCCCTCATTTTGAAATCAGTTTGTGGTAAATTTAGTGTTTCGCTGTAATTTTTTTCTTCTTCCATTTATCTTTCCTTCCTGACAAAAATTAATTTAATTCTCTATAAACATTTTTGCCTAAAAATTTCTAGTATATTATATACGTTTTTTGTGATTATTTCAACAAAATTAAGAAAATACTTAGCATTTTTTTGCTAAGTATTTTCCTTTATCTTTTTATCTTCTAACAATTTTATAATTAGTATTATTAGTAATGCATCAGCAACATAATTTGAAATAATTGCAGGTATAAAGTATCTGTCAATACATGTTCCAAATATAATATATGCCATCATGATTCCTATTGACTGCCCATATAAAATAGTCAAGAAATTAAGAGTTTCATTTTTAATTCCATTGGTTAGTTTTTTTCTTATTTTTAGTATAATTTCAACTATGCAAATTATTAAAAATATAATTGGCTGTAATAAAAGACTAATTTTTGTAAATCCATAAATAAATTTTTTTAATTTTAACGTTGAATTAAAAGTTTTTGTAATTATATTTGTATAATCTTTTCTCATCTTGTAATAATTATATGTATATTTTGCAAAAGCCTTATTAGGATACTCTGCAGTTGATCTTCTATTATAAATAAGCATAGGTACAGTATCATTCTCTGAAAATTTAGTAAGCTTATGTTGTTGGTTATCAAAGCATATCATTTTCATATATCCATTATAATAACTTTTAAAAATAGTGCCCGGACTTATAAGTAATACCTTTGTATAGAAAATTAATTGTTTCTTTTTTGACTTTGAGTCTCCATGAAAAGCAAATAGTCTGTTATTACAATTTTTGTAAATTGTAAATTGTTCATCTTCATTAATTTTTAATTTTTTAATTTCATCTGCTGTTAAATAATCATTAAAGTTATCTTGATTGCATACTTTTTTCAAGTCATATAAACCAATAATAATTCTTCCATTGATTCTTTGTTTCTCTGTTTCGTCTTTTGTGTCTATTGATTTCATAAAGAAATTCCAAATTGTCACGCTTAGTTGTAATGTAATAATTACAATTATAAAAGTTAATATTCTATATAACACATTTTTCTTACTATGGTCTTTTATAATTGAAATAATTAGTGAAATAGTAATTGGGACTAAAGTAACTGGTACCAATGATTGTTTTATATGATATATAAAAATTGTTAAAATACAAAATATCATACAATAAATTATTGATTTTTTTCTGTTGTTATCATATGAAATTTTAAGCCATTGAAAACATAAATAGGCCGTTTGTATTGCAATTGTAAGTGCAATAAATTCTGTTAATACAATATGATAGTATCCAAAAACAAGTGGATTAATTACAATGAAAATTGCTAACCATATCGTAAAAAATATTTTATCGCCTATTTTAAACATTTTACTATTTTTAAAATATTCAAATATTTTATAAAGTTGAAATGTCATTATTATATAGAATAAATACATCATTGCAAGTAATGGATATTTGCTAAATGGTGTGCCAAAATTTCTAAAGATTCTTATAATTAGAGGAAAAGCAATTCCCCTATGTCCTATCCAATCTGTGTACATCTTATCTGTGCCAATAAAATCTCCAAGTCCAATATATTCTGAAGAGTCATATGTTAATCCAATTGGATATCCAAAAAATACTATACTAAATATTATTAAAAAAATTATATAAAAAGCCAAGTCATTGCTTAAATGACTTGACTTTTTAATTTTTTCGTTTTTAACTGCTAATGCTTTTTTCATAATACATCCCTTATTTATTTGTATTGTATCTTGTTACACTTGGTGAAAGTACATCTGTGCTTGTTACTGTGTAGAAAGAATAATTATAAGTTGTATCTTTTAATGATTCATTATCTTTCTCTTTGCTTACAATTTCTGTAATTAGTCCAGTTTCAGCGTCAACATAAACATCATAATCTGCTGAATCTGTGTCTAATGATAAATCATCTCCTTTGTAGTTTCTGAATACATAAAATATTCTTCCATCAGATTCAATTTTATGAATTGGTGTAAAGAAAGTATTAAATGCTTTATTATTTGAGCAAATGTTTATAATGTAATCTGCAGATATTGCACTTTTAGCATCAATTGATGTTGTTCCATAATCACTTATTGTAGCTATTCCATTTTTTGATGTTAAAACTGTAAGTTTCTCACCATTGCCATTAGCTAAAATCGTTTTTGTATTATCATCTTTTTTGTAGTATTTAACAAGTGTCAAATCCGATGAAATTGGATTTGTGATTGAAACACTGTAATTATTGCAATCAACAAATTTTTCAGCTTTTTTGCTTAAATCATTTATTATTGCATATCTTTTAGAAAAAATACAAATCAAAAAGATTGTTAAAATTAGAATTAGACCCCAAAGAACAATAAGTGTACCATCCTGTTTCTTTTTACTATTTTTCTTTTTTTCTGTTTCAATTGTAACTTTTCCAATTTGCTTAAATCCATCTTGTTTACTGCTTACAACTTTATTCTTGTTAGCGGTTGCTTTTGTTGTAGTTTTATTTGCTACTGGTTTTACAGGTTCTTTTTTTGCAATAGGTTTAGCTGTTGCTTTGTTTTCTACACTTTTTTCTGTTTCAACTTTCGTTACATTTTTTTTAGTTGGAACTTTTTTAGTAGTTACTTTTGATGTTGCTTTTTTGGGTGTAGACTTTGTTGTTGTTTTGGTTGTAGTAGTTTTCTTTGCTACTGGTTTTTTTGTAGTTTTTGTTGCTACAGTTTTTCTAGTATTAGTTTTTGCCTTTGTTGTTCTTTTTACTGTTTCTTTTTTTTCATCATTAGCCATGATAAAATCTCCCTTCATACTCTCATTAGAATAAATATATTATAATTAAATGAAAAATAAAATTCAAGTATTTTTATAAAAAATAAATTTAAAGTAAATGAGAATATTAAAAAGTAAATTTTTTCAATATTAAGTTTTTATAAAAAATACCAATTAATTCAACAATTAATTGGTATTAATAATTTATTTACTTAATTCTTGTATTTGTTTTCCTAACTCTTTTGTAGCATTTTTAATCCATATTTTATCACTTACTCCATCTTGTTTGAAATTTTCTACATCAATTGGTTCTCCAAATTTAATTTGTAGTTTTGTAAATGGAATAAATGAACCTTTAATTCCAACAGGTATTATTTTGGTTTTTGTTCTATATGCTAAAAATGTTGCGCCATCCATTAATTCAACATGTTTTGCAAATCCTTTTCTTGTTCCTTCAGGAAAAATTCCAATTGCTTCATTATTTTTCAAAGCCTTTAAACACATTTTCATAGAAGAAACATCTGACTCTGATTCCCTATTTACTGGAATATTATCAAATAAATGGAAATTTACGCTAAAGAGACTATTTTTGTACAAATCAAGTTTGCACACAAAACGAATATTTCTTTTGCTTGAAGATTCAATTGCCAATGCATCTAAATAGTTTAAATGATTTGGACAAATAATAACTGCTTCATCATTTTGAATTTTTTCCATTCCAATAATTTTCATTCTATATACAAGATGATACAAAAATCTAAATAAATGTCTTACACATTCTCTGCGAAATCTTTTCCATTTTGTATTTTTCGTAACAACATAAGCATACTCATATCTCTTTTGTAGTTTTCTAGCCTTCTTAATTATTTTAGAAATTTTTCTTACCACCTGTCTAATTGACAAACGTGTTGTATCAATGTATATTGCATCATCTGCTCTTTTTAATGGTCCAACATCACTATGTATGTCATTGTAATCTCTGAATTCAATGTTTTTTCTAACATCATCTTCAGACATTTCAATTCCTTTTTCTTTATTCTGCTTTACTCTTCTTTTAACTCTTTCATCTGTTGATGCATCCAAATAAATTTTTACATTAGCATTTGGAAATACGTTAGTTGCTATGTCTCTTCCTTCTAGTATTGCATCTTTTCCAACACACATTCTTCTCTGCAAATCAACCATAGCAATTCTAACTTCTTTTATGTGAGAAACAACAGATACATTTTTTGTAACTTCTTCTTCTCTAATCTTTTTAGTTACATCTTTTCCATCAAGAAAAACCTTGTCATCTTTAAATTCTATTTTTACATCATTTAAAGCAGACTTTATTTTTTCTGTATCTTTAAAGTCAATTTTGTCATTTAATAATCTTAATGTTACACATCTGTAAGTTGCTCCAGTGTCTAAATACATTAAGTTAAACTTTTCTGAAATTAATTTTGTTACTGTTCCTTTCCCTGTTCCTGATGGTCCATCAATTGCTACAATAAATGACATTACTTTCTCCTTTTTATTATTCTGGTAAAGATATTTTCTTAGCTACAATTCTAAAATTATCTATGTTCATTGAAGTTTGTCTTTCAATTTCTTTAATACATTTTTCTTTGAAGTCTTTCATTTCATTCATAATATTTATTCCAAATGTTACTTCAACTTCAACAATAATAGAAGGGTTTTCATTTTTATTTTTAATAACTCTAACTCTCAAAACCTCTTTAATTGTACTTGTTTTGCTTGCGACATATTCAATTATTTCTTTAAATACAGCATCTGAAATTGTGAAATTTCCTAAATAACTGAATGTTGGTCTAATCATAGATTTTTCTGCAATATATGGTGCATTGTTTTCTCTTGTTTTGAATATTTGTAATGGATCCAATAAATATCCAGAAAAATCTTTTTTCAATTCAAAGGTTGGTACAGGAATTACATGTTTTCCCTCTGTTGTTCTTACTCTTCTAGCATCTTCAATTTCTTCAGGTGTTGCAACATCTGTAATATAAATTGTTTTTGTTATTTTAGGAAGTCCTAAATTTTCAGCAATCGTTTTTACCATGTTATCAGATGTACCTAAAATCAAAATTGATTTTGGTTTTTCTTTTTTTAACGCTTTAACCATTTCCTTTTTTTGCTTTGGTTCAATAAAAATTGCTCTTTTTACAGTTTCAATTTTTGTAGGCGCCTTTTTTGCTGAGTTACCTGCAACAATGTCATTGCCTTTTACTAAAATTCCATCATCAATTATGTAATCTATATTATATTCTCCAGCAACCATTTGCGCTCTATAACTTTTGCCTGTTCCAGATTGACCAACAAAAGCATATACTTTTATATTATCTAACATATCTAACCTTCTATATCTTTTATTTTAATATCTCTAGTATGTTCTACTTTCTCCCATGTTGTATTTTGTTTGAATAAACATTTTAAGTTTATTAATAGCCAGCTTCCCATGAAAATTGGGAACATTAAAATACCTTTCCACATTTTTTTTATAGGTCTTTTATCAAGTATCATAGTAAATACAGCGGCCAACATTGGCAATAAAAATGTAGGAATAATAAATTTCAAAATGTTTAAAACAAATACCCCTGTTGTCATTCCTTTTCTTACATAAATAATTGCGTTTATCAATAGCAACAAAATTGTAATAATAAACATTGGTATACTTCCAAGCATATAAAGTAAACCATCTAAATTCATCAAAGTTTTGAAATCTTTTGTTGACTTTGCTAGTGGTGTAGTATATTCAACTAAACATTGAATATGTCCAACAGTCCATCTAGAACGTTGTGTCCACGATGGTCCAAATTTAACTGGCTCTTCATCATAGCAAATAGCATCTGTTGCCCAACCTAATTTTTTTCCTTGAATAATAGTTTTTAAAGAGAACTCAATATCCTCTGTTAATGTATTTGTATCCCAGCCAGTATCTCTAATACAATCAAATTTTACCATAAATCCTGTACCATTCATCAAAGGAGAAAGTCCTGCATTATATCTAGCCAAATGGTAGAATCTATTCATCATCCAATAGAATAAAGCATATCCTGCTGAAATCCAACTATCATTAGGATTTTTAATATCTCTATAACCTTGTACTACTTCTTCTCCATAGCATAAGTGCTTATTCATTGCAGTTAAAAAGTTTTCATCAACAATGTTATCAGCATCAAAAACACAAAAAGCATCGTAATCCATATTTTTATCTTGAAGCAATTCTCCTAAACATTTTTGTAAAGCGTATCCTTTTGTTCTTTTTTTAGGGTCATCTTCCTTTCTGACAAATACTTTTGCACCTAAATCTTTAGCTATTTGTTCTGTTTTATCTGTACAATTATCAGCGATAACTAAAATATCATATTTATCTTGTGGATAATTTTGTTTTTGTAAACTTTTTATTAAATTGCCAATAACAGCCTCTTCATTGTGTGCAGGAAGTATGCACACAAATTTATGCTGTTTATCAACAGTAAGAGGTTTTTCTTTTAATTTAAGAAATGAAAATAAACTTACAATCAATTGGTATAAGTAAAATATTGTTATTAGCCAAATAATTGCTTGTTGCAAAAAATATAAAAATTGCATCAAATTATTCCTTTCAATATTTCAATTAATATTTATCTTATGCGTCTTTTTTTAGCTTAATATTTTTTAATTGATACATTTATTTTTGTTTTAAAATATTTAAATTAGCGTATTCAGAAATCTTTTTTATAGTTTAATTTATTCTTGATTTGATTTTTCTAAATCTTTCATATTTAAATCAATTTTGCCTTGATTATCAATGTTTGTACATTTAACACTAACTTCATCGCCTACAGAAAGTACATCCTCAACTTTGTCTATTCTCTTTGAAGAAATTTTTGAAATATGAAGTAAGCCTTGTTTGCCTCCACCCAAATCAATGAAAGCACCAAATGGCATAATCTTTACAACTGTGCCATCATAAATTTGGCCTACTTCAATGTCTCTTGTAATGTCTTCAATCATTTTTAATGCTTTATTTCCACTTTCTTGATTCTCAGAATAAATGAAAACTTTACCATCATCTTCAATGTCGATTTTTACGCCAGTTTGTTCAATAATTTTGTTTATTGTCTTTCCGCCTGCACCAATTACATCTTTTATTTTGTCAACATCAATTGTAGTGTTAACAATCTTTGGAGCATATTTAGAAAGTTCTTTTCTTGGCTCTGGAATAGCTTTTAAAATAACATCATCAATAATATGATCACGTGCAATCTTTGTTCTCTCGAATGCTTGCTCAATAATATCATATGTTAATCCATCAATTTTGATATCAACTTGAATAGCAGTAATTCCATCTTTTGTTCCACCAACTTTGAAATCCATATCTCCAAAGAAGTCTTCGATATCTTGGATATCTGTTAATACAATGTATTTATTTGGATCTTCTGGATCTGTGATTAATCCTGATGAAATACCTGCTACTGGTTTCTTTATAGGAACACCTGCATCCATTAATGCCAATGTACTACCGCAAATACTTGCTTGAGATGTTGAACCATTTGATTCAAGAACTTCTGAAACTAATCTCATTGTATAAGGAAATTCATCTTCAGAAGGAATGACTGGTTCCAATGCTCTTTCAGCTAAAGCACCATGTCCGATTTCTCTTCTTCCTGGTCCTCTTGAAGCTTTTGCTTCTCCTACACTATATCCAGGGAAATTATATTGGTGCATATATCTCTTAGATTTTTCAGCATCATCTAATCCATCAAGTTCTTGTTCATCTTGTTTTGTACCTAAAGTGCAAATTGTTAAAACTTGAGTTTGTCCTCTTGAGAACAATCCGCTTCCATGAACTCTTGGAAGTAAACCAACTTCAGCACTTAGTGGTCTTACCTCATCAATAGCTCTTCCATCTGGTCTTTTATGCTCTGTTAAAATCATTTTTCTTACGCATTTTTTCTCTAGGTCATGAATGGCTTGAGCAATATCAAAAGCATGCTCTTCTTCAGCATTTTCGCCAAACATTTCAACAGCTACTTCCTTTATCTTTTCTGAAACTTTATCAACATTGTCATTTCTAACTTCTTTGTCTGTGTTTTGTACTGCTTGATACATCTCATCTTCTAATCTATCGCAAACTTCTTTATAAAATTCTGGATCAACAGAAAATGATTTATATTCAAATTTTGGCTTTCCAATTTCAGCTTTAATGTCTGAAATAAATTTACATAATTTCTTAATTTCAACATGTGCTTCTTTAATTGCCTCTAACATTATGTCATTTGGTATTTCATCTGCACCTGCTTCAATCATTGTTATTTTTTCTAATGTTCCTGCAACTGTTAATCTTAATCTAGAAACTTTTCTTTGTTCAGCATCTGGATTAATTACGATTTGGTCGTTAACATAACCTACTTGAACAGCAGCTGTTGGTCCACCCCAAGGAATATCTGAAATTGATAATGCAGCAGATGTTCCAATATTTGCACATACTTCTGGAGAACAATCTTGATCCATTGAAAGTACAGTATTTGTAACACATACATCATTTCTAAAATCATGTGGGAACAATGGTCTGATTGGTCTATCAATTGCTCTTGCAACTAATATAGATTTGTCAGATGGTTTTCCCTCTCTTCTTGTAAAGCTTCCGGGAATTCTTCCTACAGCATATAATTTTTCTTCATAATTAATTGTTAATGGAAAGAAATCAATTCCATCTTGTGCTTCTTTAGCAGCACACACATTTGTCATTACAACAGTATCTCCATATCTTACTGTTACACTTCCATTTGCTTGTTTAGCAAATTTTCCTGTTTCAATTGTTAGCTTTCTTCCAGCCAACTCTGTTTCATAAACTTTAAACATAAAAATTTTTGTACGATTAGTTATTTAAAATTTCTAATCCTACTCTCCTTTCTTCTTTTTTTGCTAACAATTAATTCAAATATGTAACCTCTATAAAGCATTAACTACTTAATACTTTATACAAGCTACTAATTAAATCAATTGTTAGTTCATACATATCGTATTTTACCACAGAAGAAAAAAATAATCAACAAATAAACATTGTTATTTGTTGATTATCTATAATTTTATTTTTAACTTTTTTAATATATATTCTCAAAATTCTAAGGTAAAATTTACTCTGCTATTAGGTCATAGTCTTTTGATGCAATTATTTTGCACTTTGCAAATTCATTTATCTTGTATTTGTTATGGTCATTTGATTTTACATAAGTATAGCCATCTATTTCTGGAACATCAATGTAAGTTCTTCCAACAAAATAATGCATGTTCTTTTGTTTATCATTTACATAGACATTATTTTCATCAATTTCTTCATCACAATTTAAATTTTTGCAATTATTATTTTCTTTGTAATCTAAATTTTCACATTTATTTTTTAGTTCGTCTTTGCTTTCAATTTCATCAACACTATATTCATCTTCAATTAGAATTTCGAATTCTTTTCCAATCCATTTTTTCAAATTCTCTTTAGAAATTTCATTTTGCAATTTCATTATTTTATTGTAACGAGATTTTTTCGTGCTTGGATGAACTTGATTTTGCATTTTTTCTGCTGGCGTTCCCTCTTCTTTTGAATATGCAAAACAACCTAATTTATCAAACTTTGCCCACTTCACAAATTCGTAAAGTTCTTTGAAATCTTCCTCTGTTTCTCCTGGGAAACCACACATAACTGTACTTCTAATAATAACATTTGGAATTTCTTTTCTAAGTTTTTCAATTAAATTGATTATACTCTTTTTTGTAGTTTTTCTATTCATCGCTTTAAGCATTTTATCAGAAATATGCTGTATTGGTATATCAAAATATTTACAAATTTTTTTATTGTTTTTTACTTCGTCTATTAATTCATCTGTAATTGTTTCAGGATATGAATACAAAAATCTTATCCATTTAACACCTTTTATCAAACTTATTTTATGTAATAATTCTGCAAGGCAAGGTTTTCCATAAATGTCAACTCCATATTTAGTAGTATCTTGCGCAATTATTATAAATTCTTTTATTCCCTCTTTTGCTAATTTTTCAACTTCAGATAAAATGTCTTCTTCTTTTCTTGATTTAAATCTTCCTCTAATATATGGAATTGCACAGAACGTGCAAAAATTATCGCAACCATCTGCAATTCTAATATAAGCATAATTTTTTCCTGTTGTTATAACTCTATCAAGATAATCCAATTCAAATTTTTTCGAACCATCTTTTTCATTTTTTAGCAATTCAGTAATCTGATTCCAAAATTGATCATATTCACTAAACTTTACGAACAAATCAACTTCAGGCATTTCTTTTTCTAATTCTTCTTTATATCTTTCAATCAAACAACCTGTTACTATTAAATATTTGCATCTATCCTTTTTATATTCTGCCATTTCTAAAATTGTATTGATTGCTTCTTCTTTAGCTGGTCCAATAAATCCGCAAGTATTTATTAAAATAATATCAGCATCTTTTGGATCGTTTACAACTTTAAAACCATTATCTTTAAATATTCCAATCATCATTTCGGTGTCAACTAAATTTTTGCTACAACCTAATGATACAAATCCTATATTCATTTATTTTTTATGGTCAACTCAAAAAGCACATTTGAAAAATTGACCACTTCCTCCTACTCTTCTATTTTATTTTCAGCATTTTCGTTCTCTATTGTTTCATTTGATAACGTGTTTTCCACATTTTCTACATCATTTGTTGAAAACTCATTTACTTCATTTCTGTTTACCTTAATATTAACTGTATTTTGTAATTGTTCTTTTGTTTCATTAAAAGCATTTTGAATTTTCATATTATATTCTTCATCTTTATTGTTTTGAATAATTTTGTTTGCTCCTGAAATTAGAATAAAAGCAACAATAAAAATAGGCACAATAATAGAAAGTAATTTTAATGCTTTATCATCATTTTCTTCTGTACTATTTTTTCTTTTTCTGTTGTTTCTCAAACCTCTTCTTCTATTACTCATCTATACATCCTTATCTTAATAAATAACTATAAATTATTTTACATTATTTTGTATGTTTTTTCAAGTAATATTTCTATTATGTTTACTAAAGATTGTAAAATTTTCTTTTTTGTAGTAAAATTGATTAGATTTTTAAGATTGGAGAACATTATGAAAAGAAAATTATATAATGAAATTAAAATAGAAAGTTTTAGACAATTATTAGATTTATATAAAAACAAATATAAAGATGATATTGCCTTTGAATTTAGAGACGATCCAAATTCAATGGATTTTACTAAAATAACCTATGAGCAATTTGCAAAAGATGTAGAGGCACTTGGTGCAAGTTTATTAAAACATAAAGTAAAAAGAGTTGCTTTGATTAGTCCAAATAGATATGAATGGTGTGTTTCATATTTAGCAATTACAACAGCAGGATTAGTTGCTGTTCCACTTGATAAGTCTTTACCTGGAAATGAAATTGAAGGATTGCTTGAAAGAAGTAAAGCAGATGCTATAATATATGCTAAAAAATATGAAGACTCTGTTTCAAAATGCAAAGTCAAAATTTGTATGGATGATAATTCTTACACAAATTTACTTGAAGAAGGCTACAAAATTTCTCATGATGATTATGATAATGTTGAGGTCGATACAAACTCTATGTCAATTATGTTATTTACATCTGGTACAACAAGTATTGCAAAAGCTGTTATGCTTTCACAACATGCAATTTGTCACAATCTTACAAGTTATAGTATGATTTATAGAGTGCCAAGACAAAGTAAATATTTATCATTCTTACCACTACATCATACATTTGAAAGTACAATTACATTTTTATACGGAACATCAATTGGACTTTGCATATGTTTCTGTGATGGGTTAAAATATATTTCAAAGGATTTAGTAGATTATCAAATCGATGGTTTTGTATGTGTTCCTTTAATGCTTGAAATAATGTACAAAAAAATAATTAAAAACATCAAAGCAGAAGGAAAAGAAGAAGTAGTTAATCGAATGAGAAAACTATTCAGACATGCTCCAATTGCTATTAGAAGAAAAGTTTTCAAACAGATAATTGACGGATTAGGTGGACATTTAAGATATATAGTTTCTGGTGGAGCACCAATGGATAGAGAAACTCTTCAAGGATATAGCGACTTTGGAATTGATATTGTTCAAGGATATGGTTTAACAGAAACATGTGCAGGAATAATTATTGAAAACAAAAAATCAAAACGTGTTGGTAGTATCGGTGTTGGATTTACAAATAATGAATATGCTATTGATAATCCAGACAAAGATGGAATTGGTGAGCTCAAAATCAAGTCTGAATCTGTAATGCTTGGATATTATGAAAACGATGATTTGACAAAAGAAGTTATCAAAGATGGTTGGTTCTATACAGGAGATCTTGGCTATCAAGATAAAGATGGATTTTTCTTTATAACTGGTCGTAAAAAAGATATGATTGTTTTGAAAAATGGAAAGAAAATTTTCCCTGAAGAACTTGAAATATTGATTAATAAACTTCCTTATGTTAGTGAGTCAATGGTTTTCGGTCATGTTGATGATACTAAAAAAGATAGAAATGAAGATGTTGTTCTTTATGCTAAAATCGTTTATGACAAAAATAATATTAAGAAATATTTCCCTGATGAAAAAGATTATCATGATGTTATTTTTGAAGATATTAAAAATAAAATTAATAAGCAAATGCCTGCTTATAAATATATTAGAAAAATATTGGTTACTGATTTGCCTTTGATAAAAACGACTACTCAAAAAATTAAGAGAAATGATGAAATGAAACTAATTGAATCAGAAATAAAAGAGCAAAATCAATAGAAAAAAAACAAGTAAGTACTTTGTACTTACTTGCTTTTTTTATGTAATTTTAAAAAGTATATGTTGTATTTTTTTATTATGGTATGTATGTATTCATTTTTTGCCCTTACCGGATTATGCTTTTTTGATGTCACTCAATTCACTTTTAAAAAAGTGAATTTCGGACTACTGATC
>CAYWAH010000024.1:0-17503 GCA_964456505.1 uncultured Clostridium sp.
AATGGTGAGCCATCGGGGAATCGAACCCCGGACAACTTGATTAAAAGTCAAGTGCTCTACCGACTGAGCTAATGACTCATTGATAGTCAAGCAATTAAGTTGACACAAGAAAGATTATACTATAACAAGTACAATTTGTCAACAAAAAAATCACAAAAAGTTCAAAAAAATATAAAGAGTCATCTCAAATAGAAATGACTCTGAAAATATATTTAAAAGAAGGATAGAAATGAGATATTAATCCTCATTTGTTCTTTTCTTTGTATAATTACCTGAAACAAGTTTTGGAAAATATCTAATAATTTTATAGATAGCAAGTTTAATTTTCTTGCTCCATAAATAAGATTTTCTCAACTTCCTTGGATATTTAAGCTCTTCATCCCCAAGAGCAACTAATGCTACAGATTTTGGCTCAATTTCAAATGAAAAATTAGCACCATCATTATTATCCCATTGACCTTTGTCTGTTCTAAAGCATAAGTTTAGGGGATCAGTACCAATTAATTTAATTTCGGCTTGGAAACCAAGTTCTGTTTTTTCCATTTTGATTTCGTTCAAATTATCCCATGAGTTGCCAAAACCATAGTGAATATAAACGCAGTCAGCGTTATTTTGAAAAAATTCACCAGTGTAAGATATCTTAACTACTGAATCTTCAACTAATTTATCTGTATTGAAAAAAATATTTTTAACTAGTTCCATAATATTCTCCTAAACTAAACTACTATTCTTATTATAAAAGTTCAGTAGGAAAACTTCAAGCAAAATCAAAAAAAGTAATATAAATGAAATATTTGTAAAATTTTGTTAACATTAAAAAAATAAAAAATCTAAAAAACTTCATATTTTGGCATATTTTTAAATTTTACGCCAAGAATTTTTCCAACAATATAGAAATCAGAATCCTTAGTTAAAATTATATCTTTTATATCCTTTGATTCAGCACGTAAAACTAAGTCTGTCTTTCTTACAATGAATTTTCTTACAATTAATTTTTCTTCATATAAAAAAAGGCCAATATCTTTGTTATCCAAAGGAGTGTTAAAAGATGTATATAAATAATCACCTTTTTCAAATCTAGGGCTCATTGTATCATCAAATGCCCTAAAAACAAAAGATGTATCAAACAATCCTTCAGGACATTTTGAAAAACCTTCAATAGATCCAAATATTGGGACAAGGTCATAGTTAATGTGTTTTTCAACATTATAAGATTTTTGCTCCTCTGTAAGATCTTTATCATAAGTGTGCATCATTGGCTCATATGGAATTTTTAAGGCATCACATATTGCACGCAAAGCACTATGACTAGGATTTCTTTCTTCTTTTTCAATATGTGTAATATGACCGACATCAATTTTTGTTGCTTTGGCAAGTTCAGTTTTTGACATTTTTTTAGACTCTCTAACATGAGCGATTATTCTACCAATCATAATTCATGAATAATTCAATTATCAAAAATAAGATAATTGAATTGCATCTCCTTTCACATATTATAAAATTTCACAAACATTATACATAAACGAATAAAAAAAGTCAAAGTTTTAGGCAAATTCATTTTTAATTTTATATTAATTAAAAAAATTATAATATATGTAAAAACAATGATAAAAATAAAAAACTTTCAAAAGGCTGAAAAGCATTGACAAATATGGATATAATGCAATATAATATAAAACAAAGTGAGGTATTTAATATGTCAAATATTAACGATTATTTAGATTGGAGAGGGGATCTTTCTTTTGATGTTTCACCACTAAATGAAGTGGATGGAATGATACTTTCTAGAATTTCATATTTACCATTTACCGAAATTAAAATGAAAGAACAAGACACTATAGAAAATGTTATGAAAAAAATTGTTGAGGTAGATGAGAAAGAATTTAACATTGAAGGAGATGTATTACTAGCACAAAAATTGTTGAAAAGCAAAAGGTTCAACAAAATAATTCTTTCTGATTTTGTGATTGATAATGATGAAGATGCAGAAAAGCAATTTTCAGCTGTCACATTACATTTACCAAGTGGAGATCTTTACATTTCTTATTGTGGCACAGATAATTCATTAGTTGGATGGAAAGAGGATTTCAATTTAAGTTTTATGGATCACATTCCTGCTCAACTTGATGGAGTAAGATACTTGAAAAATATTGCCAAAAAGTATAAAGGAAGAATTTATCTTGGAGGACACTCAAAAGGTGGAAACGTAGCAGTATTTTCAGGTGCGTATGCTGGTAAAACATTGCAAAAAAGAATAATACAAGTTACTAATCATGATGGGCCGGGATTTGTTGAAAACGTTACGAATTCAGAAGAATACAAGTCAATTCTTGACAAAGTTCGCACCTATATTCCACAGGATTCAATTATTGGAAGACTTATGGAACATTCTGAAAAATATCAAGTTGTTTATAGTGTAGAAAAAGGTGTAATGCAACACGATATTTACTCATGGCAAGTACTTGGAACGAAAATTATAAAAGAAGAAAAAGTTACAAATGGTAGTGAGTTTATCAACGACACAATAACAGAGTGGGTAAAATCAGTCCCACCAAAAGAGAGGAAGAAATTCATTGGTGTAATTTACTCATTGATTGAATCAACTAATGCAAAAACATGCAAAGAGTTTTCAAAGAGCAAAATTAGAAACTTAAATAAAATGCTTAAATCATATAAAAATATAGATGAAGATGACAAAAAGATGATTTCACAAATAATGAAATTGCTAATTGCATCAGCAAAGGATTCTTTGAAGCACAACTACAATCAAACTTCGCAAGCCTCACAAGCATAGAAAAAAGCAATAAAGTAGAAGAAAAATAAAAATACAAGGAGAAAGCAATGCTAACAGTTACTAACGTTGCCGTAAGATTTGGCAAAAGAACTTTATACGAAAATGTAAACATTAAATTTAACAAAGGATGTTGCTATGGAATAATAGGAGCAAATGGGGCAGGAAAGTCTACTTTTCTAAATGTTCTTTCAGGAGAACTTGAACCAAGCAAAGGAGAAGTTTCAAAAGAAAAAACAGAACGTATTTCAATTTTGGAGCAGAACCACTTTAAATATGAAGACTTCACCGTAATTGACACTGTTATAATGGGAAACAAGGAATTATATGACATCAAAAAAGAAAAAGATGAAATATACATGAAGCCTGATTTTTCAGAAGAAGATGGAATGAAAGCAGCAAAACTTGAGGAGAGATTTCAAGAATTAAATGGTTGGAATGCTGAATCAGATGCCGAAAGTTTGCTAAATAGTTTAGGAATCGACACAGAAAAACATTATAAAAAAATGAGCGAAATAGAAGCCAGAGAAAAAGTAAAAGTACTTTTAGCAAAGGCTCTTTTTGGCAACCCTGATATATTGTTATTAGATGAACCAACAAACGATTTGGATTTAAAAACAATATCTTGGCTAGAAGAATTTTTAATCAACTTTGAAAACACTGTAATTGTTGTATCACACGATAGATACTTTTTAAATAAAGTTTGTACACACATTTGTGATGTTGACTTCGGAGAAATAAAATTATACCCAGGAAATTACGATTTCTGGTACAAATCAAGTCAATTATTGCAAAAACAAATGAAAGAGCAGAATAAAAAGAAAGAAGACAAGATAAAAGAACTACAAGAATTTATTGCGAGATTTAGTGCAAATGCTTCTAAGTCAAAACAAGCAACTTCAAGAAAAAAGTCATTAGAGAAAATTCAATTAGATGAAATAAAACCATCAAACAGAAAATATCCATACATTGAATTTACACCAGATAGATTACCAGGAAATGAAATACTTGAAGTAAACAATCTTTCAAAAACAGTAAATGGAGAAAAAATATTAGATAATATTTCATTTAAAGTAAAGCAAGATGACAAAATAGCAGTAATTGCAGACAATGAAAATGCTGTTACAATGTTATTCCAAATACTTGCAGGAGAAGAAAAACCAGACTCTGGAGAAATAAAGTGGGGCACAACAATTCAAACATCTTATTTTCCTAAGGATAATCAGTATTTATTCCAAGGAGATGAAAGTATTACAGATTGGTTAAGAAAATATTCAAAGGATCCTTCTGAAACCTATGTTAGAAGCTTTTTAGGAAGAATGTTATTCTCAGGAGAAGAAGCACTTAAACAAGTAAACGTTCTTTCAGGAGGAGAAAAGGTAAGATGTGTTCTATCAAAAATGATGCTAGAAGGTGGCAACTTCTTAATAATGGATGAACCAACAAACCACCTAGATATGGAATCTATTACTGCATTAAATGAAGGAATGGACAGATTTAAAGGAGACATGATATTTACATCACATGACCATGAACTTTGTGAAACTGTTGCAAATAGAATTTTTGATATTAAATCAGATGGAAAATTGCTAGACAAAGAAACAACATACAACGAATACCTAGAAATTGAGTAATCAAAAATCGAAAGGAAAATTTTAATGAATTTTGTTACAATTGGAGATGTACATTTCGATACTCCACTAAAACTTTTGTCAGACAGAATGGAACTAGGCGAAGAGAGAAGATTGGAGCAAAGAAAGGCATTTAAAAAAGCAATTGAATATGTAAAAGAAAATAATGTTGAATACTTATTTATTACAGGTGATTTATATGAAAGTCAACATGTAAGGCCATCAACAATTGAATACATAAATAACTTATTCAAAGAAATTCCTTTTACCAAAATTTTTATTGCACCAGGAAATCATGATCCATATACAAAAAATTCTTATTATGCAACTTTCAATTGGGAGAAAAACGTAAAAATATTCACAAGTAGTTTAGAAATTGTGGAAAACGATGCCGTAGATTTATACGGATTAGGGTTTTCTAATTATGAATTACACACGAATGAAATCAACAATGTTACAATAAAAAATCCAAGCAAAATCAATATCTTAATAACACATGGCGACATATATAATGTATCAAATTATAATCCAATAGACTTAAAAAGTATAAAAGATAAATTTGATTACATTGCATTAGGACATATTCATAAAAGAGATGAATATTATCCCGGATCACTTATTTCACTTGGTTTTGATGAGCCGGGAGAACACGGATTTATCTATGGAGAAATAGATGAAAACAAGCACATTTCAACTACATTTATCAAAGCAGATGACAAGGAACTTATTAGAAAAGAGATAGATGTAAGCAATATAAATTCAGAAGAAGATTTAATCGAAAAAATAAATGAAACTGAAGAAAGCAATCTATACGAGATAATTCTTACAGGATACAGAAACATTGATACAAACATAAATTTAAAACTTCTAAATAAAAATGTTATAAAGCTAAAAGATGAAACGAAAGTAAAAGTTGAAATCAACAAAAATAAAAATACTTTATCTGGAATATTCCAATCTAAATTGCAAAAAAAATTTGATAATAAAGAGATAGATGAAGGAACTTACGAAAAAATATTTGAACTTGCAAATAAGATAATGGAAAAATAATGCGGAGGAAAACAATTTGCAAATAAATAAAATCCAAGTTAATCAATTTGGAAAAATTGAAGATAAAAAAATTGAATTAAAAAAGTTCAATTTAATATATGGAAAAAATGAATCTGGAAAATCAACATTGCTAGATTTTATTTTGAGTATGTACTATGGCATTTCAAAAAATAAAAACGGAAAAAGTTATTCAGATTATGATCAATATAAACCTTGGAATGAAAAAGATTTTTCAGGCAAAATGAGTTACACATTGGACTCTGGAAAAGAGATAAATGTTTATAGAAATTTCAATAAAAAAAATCCAGAGTTAACAGATGAAAATGGGAAAGACATTTCAAAAGAATTTGATATAGACAAAACAAAAGGAAATCAATTCTTTGTGGAGCAAACTGGAGTTGATGAAAACATAATTAATTCAACTGTTATCACAATGCAAAAAGAAACAGAACTAGACCAAAGTACACAAAATATTTTGTTGCAAAAAATTGCAAACTTAGCAGAGAGTGGAAATGAAGAAGTATCATATAAAACTGCTATGAACAAATTAGATAGAATGTTATTAAATGAAGTTGGTACACAAAAAAGTTCAGAAAGACCAATAAATATAGTAAACGAAAATATTTCAAAAATAGAAAATGAACTAGAAGAAATCAATTCTTACAAATCTTTTGAAAACGAATATCAAGAAAAGAAAAACAATATTCAAAAGCAAATACAAGAAGAAAATGAAAACAAAAAAATCTATCAAGAGATAAACGAAATAATAGATCAAGATAGAATTGAAAAAGAAAATATAAATGTAAAAGAAAAAATACTTGAAGATAACAAGGCAAAAATTTCAAAACTAGAGCAAACAGAAAAAGAAGAGCAAAATAAAACAAACGAAGAAGTAAAAAAGCAAAAAAGAAACAATACAATTATTTTTAGTACCTTAGTGTTGATATTTGTTCTTTGCATAGCATTTATAAAAAACAAAATTATTAGTATTCTTCCATTAGCAATCGCAATTATTTATGCAATTTTTGCTATTCAAAAAAACAAGAAAAAAGATACAGTAAAAATTTCAAATGAAAAAGAAATTTTATTAAATAATAGCAAATCTCTTGAAGATGAAATTGCAAAACTAAAACAGGAGTTAATAGAAAAAGACAACAATAAGAAACAAGAACTAATTTCAAAATATGGAGAAAACATAAAAGATTTATTCACATCAGAAATAAGAGAAATAATAAAAGATAACGAAGAAAATTTAAAGAAATTAGAACTTGAAAATTACAAATTAGAATTAGACAAGAAAAACGTAGAACCTAAATTAGAGAAAATTCTAGAATTAGAAGAAGAATTAGAAATAAAAAAAAGAACAAGAGATGAATTGTTGGAAAAAGCAAGAATTTTCAATTTAACAAAAGAATTAATGGAAGAATCTTACGCAGAAATGAAGAGTAACATTACTCCAAAGTTCAATCAAAATTTATCAAAAAACATTCAAAAATTTTCTAATGGAAAATATAATAAAATCACAATCAGTGATGGAATAAAAGTAGAATTAGAAAATGGAGAACAAAAGAATATTGATAAATTAAGCATTGGTACGATTGAGCAAATATATTTAGCATTAAGACTTTCAGTAATTGATGAAATATCAAATGAAAAATTGCCTGTTATTTTAGATGAACCTTTTGCGTATTTTGATGATGAAAGACTAAAACAAACGATAGAATACTTGCATTCTATCGATAATCAGGTTATAATATTGAGTTGTACACAAAGAGAAAAGAAAATATTAGAAGAAACAAAAGAAGAATACAATTACATTGAGCTATAGAAAGGAAATTTATATGTTTGACAATTTAGACGAAATTGAAAAGAAGTATGATGACTTGACAATAAAAATAAGTGATCCAGAAGAAATAAAAAAGCAAGATGAGTGGCGTAAGGAAATGAAAGAACATTCAGATCTTGAGCCAATAGTAAACAAATACAGAGAATACAAAAAAGCAGTTAAGGATTTGGAAGAATCAAAAGAATTAATGAAAGATCCTGAAATGAAAGAACTTGCTGAAGAAGAGGCAAAAGAGGCAAAGGAAAGAATTCCTCAACTAGAAGAAGAATTAAAAATTTTGTTAATTCCAAAAGACCCAGATGATGAGAAAAACGTAATCTGTGAAATTAGAGCTGGAGCAGGCGGAGAGGAAGCGGCATTATTTGCTGGCACTTTATTTAGAATGTATTCAATGTATTGCGATAGAAAACATTGGAAACTTGAAGTACTTAATGAAAATGCAACAGAACTTGGAGGATACAAAGAAATATCTTTTATGATTCAAGGAAAGGGAGCATATAGTAGATTAAAGTACGAGAGCGGAGTACATAGAGTTCAAAGAGTTCCAGAAACAGAAGCAAGCGGAAGAATTCACACTTCAACAGCATCTGTTTCAGTGTTACCAGAAGTAGATGATGTAGATGTACAATTAAATCCTGCTGATATTAAAATGGAAGTTTTCAGATCATCAGGAGCTGGTGGACAGCACATTAATAAAACATCTTCAGCAGTACGTTTGATTCATATTCCAACTGGAATAGTTGCAGAATGTCAAACAGAAAGATCACAATTCCAAAATAGAGATTACGCTATGAAACTTTTGCAATCTCGTATTTATGAAATGGAAAAGAGAGAAAGAGATAGTAAAATAGAAAATGCTAGAAGAAATCAAATTGGTAATGCAGACAGATCAGAAAAAATAAGAACATACAATTATCCACAAGGAAGAATCACAGATCACAGAATTGGTGTAAGCATTTATCAAATGGAAAACTTTTTAAATGGTGACCTAGATGAAATGATTGATAACCTAGCAGCAGCAGACACAGCAGAGAAATTAAAGGGCACAGAAGAATAAAAAACTTGAATATTACTATTCAAGTTTTTTATTTTATAATAGGTATAATTTTTACTTTCATATTGTAAAAAAATATTATTTTCCAAACAACTCATCAAATTTTGCTTCCAATTGTTTTTGAATATCAATTTCATCATCATCCATAACTGCACTCTCCTTATTACTTTGAACATTTTGAACCTCTGGTTTCTTTGGTACTACTGGTGCTCCAACATTCATATTAGGTATTGGATTGTTTCTGCTTTCTTGTGTTTGATTAAATTCGCTTTTTGCATTATCTGGAATTGGTATATCGTCATTATCTTCTTCAAACAAATCATCTAGAGAGCCAACTTCCAAATTATTTTTTTGAGCACCTTCTTCATCAATACTTATGTATGGATTATATGGATTGAATTTTCTCCAATCTCCACGAGGTATTGCTGAATTATAATCTATGTGACTTAATCTTACAGAATTCAAGTTTTTAGAAACTTTATCTTTTTGGAACCACCAATACTTCTTTGCTTTAATAGGTTTCAAACCTTTTTCAAAAATAATACAATCGTTATTATCCATTCTACGTAATTCATCAGGTGTCATCAAAGCTCTTGCTAAACTCTCTTTTGATTCTGTAGTACTCTTTGAATCTTTTCCTTTACTTGTAGACTTGCTCTTTCTTTCAATTGTCTTTTCACCTAATTCTTTAGAAAAATATTCAACGGTTGCATAAGAGTTACTTCCTAAGAATACGTGTGTATCACAGTTACCAATTATTGTTTCATAAGATTTTTCATAAATTGTTTTTAATTGGTCAAGGTTCTGCAAAATAACACTAAATGAAATTCCTCTACTCCTTGATGTAGATATCTTCTTATCAAAATCCGGAATTTGACCAATGTTTGCAAACTCATCAAGGATGAAGAAAGTAGGTATAGGTAATTTACCACCATTCTTATCAGCAAAATCATATAAATGTTGTATCATCTGTGAGAAGAATATTGTTAACAAGAAATCATAAGCAGAGTGTGTATCTGATGAAATAACATATACTGCAGTTTTCTTTCTAGCAATATCTTCAAAATTTATTGTATTTGTTGAAGTCAAATCCGCAATATCTTGTGAATCGAATTTACCTAATAATGATTGTAATGAACTCAAAATACCGCTATATGTTTTTTCACTTGGTGCTGCAGATTGAACTGATCCAAAGTTTGTACGCGCTGGGTGATCTTGAGGTAATTTATTAATTAAATCTGCTAACACATTTGAATCTCCATTTGCATTACTTGCAGCTCTTACAAGTTCAGAGCAACTTACCAAGTTTTGTTCTTCTGGAGGTCTTGTAGCAATCAAGTAATAAATCAATGCCTTCAATAACATTTCAGCCATGTTGTCCCAGAAAGGATCAGAAGCTTCACGCTTTCTTTGACCTTTTACTATTGTAGAAGCAATTACATCTACATCAATTTCTGATTGGATATGGAATAATGGATTGTAACTATCACTATTTTCTGGATTTACCAAATTCATTACTTTTATATCATAACCTTGTGATTTCAAATATCCAGCAGTATTATCATAAATTTCTCCTTTAGGATCTGTAAAAACATAAGAACCTAATTGCTGTTCCGCATTTGGTATTGAAAATGATGCTGATTTACCAGAACCAGAGCCACCGACAACCAATACATTAACATTTCCAATTTTATTAACAGGCAAATAATTATCTTCTGCTAATAATATTCCTGTATCTTTACTTAAAATTTTATATTGCTCACCTTTTTCACACCAATCACTTGAACCATGTTCAATTTTTTCATATCCAGTTGTTTTACCCCTATGTATCCCAAGTGCTGTAGCAACAATTAAAATAATCGAATAAATTATTGTTCCTCTAAAAAACCAAGGAAAAACAGACGCACTAAAGACTTTTCCAAAAGATGTCATTGATGACATACTTTTGAAAAAGTCCTCAGTCCAAATGTCCATATCAATTTTTCCTGCAGAAGTAATACTATTTGCTGTAGAGTAAGCAATAGGTGAAATTATTAATATTTCACCTGCTAACCAAACTATAAATATTATGATTAATGCTATTTTATTTTTCTTAAAATATTCACTTACCTTACTCATATTATTACCTTCTCATTAGTTTATTTTAAAATATTAATCTTGTATATTTTCTTCTTTTTGCTTACGAGCATTTCTTCTAGCAATAGCAACTTGTGAATTTGGATTTGATCTTTCTCTCCAATTTTGACCATTTTTTACATATTCCAAAAATTCTTTTGGAGCTTCTTTTTCACTCAAATTATTAACATGAATTAAAGCGTTTTCAGATATTTTTTCAACATTTACTCCACTTCTCATTACACTATTTTTTACTTTTACTTCTTGTAATTCATTATCAAATATTATAAAATTTGCAGTATATTGAGAATCTTCAGCATTTGGATTTTTCATATTAAATTCATAAGTATTTGCCTCATTGTTTTTAATGTTATCACTATAATTACTCAATTTAGTGTTCCCCCTAATCTTTTTTGTCTCTTATTTCAAATGAGAAATAAGATTTATATGGTTTTAATTTACATTTTCCTTTAACTTCATTTGTATTTTGATCAAGGTAAAGCATAGGCTTAACCTCTTCAGTTGTTTCTGGATCAATTATTGTAATAGGTCTTTTTAAATTTGGTGTATAATTAAAATTCTTATACTCAACAGGTGTTTCAGAATAAATTGTATTGAATTTTAATTGAGATGGCATTTTAGAAATATGCAATTTGTCATCTTTCAATTTACCCATATTAACAGTTACTTTGTTTTGACCAAAAGACAAAATAACTAAATCCTCTCCAGCAGGCTCAGGATAGTCAACAAAAAAAGTCTTTTTCTTTGCATCTTCATTTAACGATTCTGCTTGAGAATACAACCTTTCAACAGTATATTTTGGGTATTTATCTTGAAGCTCTTTTTCAGTTTTATTAATACGATATATTACAGTATTTACTCCTTTGGGATCTGTAATACTGAAATATTTACCATGAAAACTTTCAGCCATCGATTACACCTCTTTCTCATTTTCTTCTTCTTTTGATTAGATAATTTGTATTATACTATAATTATGTAAATTTGTCAATTTTGTTTTTAACAAAAATTTGTAATTTTTTTAATAATTTAGTGCTTTTAAATCATTCAATAGTTTCGTTCCTTTTTCATCAACTTTGGTTGGTGCTAAAATAGTAAACTTAATTATTAAATCTCCACGCACGCCTCTTCCATTTTTGTAGCCTTTATTTTCAATTTTCAAAATGTTATCACTACTCGTACCTGCTGGAACAAGAATATTTAATGTTTCGCCTAAAACATTTATTTTTTTAGTTGTTCCAAGAGAAGCTTCCCACATTTTCAAACCAATTGTTGTTTCTAAATCCAAGCCTTTTAGCGATAAATTATTGCCATCAACAATATTAATATCTATGATTAGATCTCCGTTTTTACCACCATTTTTTCCTTTTTTACCTTGCCCAACAATTCTAACTTTATCGTGATTTTGTATTCCTGCTGGAACTTTTACTAGAAAAGTATTCTCTTTTCCTTTAATATCTTTTAATTTTAATTTTTTGCCTACACCGAAAAATGCTTCTTCAATTGTAACATTCAATTGAGTATTGATGTCTTCTCCATATTGTGGTAACAACTCTTTTTTCTTTTCTTTTTTTACAACATTACCAAAGAACATACTAATAATTATTTCTTTAATAGATTTCTTTGGCTCATGTTCTGCCTGCCTTTTAGCTCTTCCAATATATCTGTTCCAAGAAAAATCATACTTTCTTCTGGTTCTAGTATTTGAAAGAATTCTATATGCTTCATTTATATCCTTGAATATTTCTTCAGTAGAGGAATTATCTTTTGTGTTATTGATATCTGGGTGATACTTTTTTGCCTTTTCTCTGTAAGCATTTCTTAGCTCAACTTGTGAAACCTTATTTGTATCAAAGCCTAATATCTTGTAGTAATCTTTAAATATCATTTATTTTCCTCCGATGTACTTTGATGACTAGATTATATATTATTTTTGCGTATTTATCAATAGAAAAATAGCAATTAATTTTCTTTTCTTCATATAAAAAAACATATTGTAAAATTCATATTACAAAATTCCAAATATGTTGCTTTTTTTATTGATAAATGTTATTATTTTTTTAGAAATAAATAAGTTTAAAAGGGGAGAACAAATGTTAAAACTTGTAAACGTTTCTAAATTCTATTATAGCAAAGGAATAGTATCAAGCGGAATCACCAAGGTTAATTTAGAACTTAATCTTGGCGAATTTGTTGCTATCACCGGAGAATCAGGAAGTGGAAAAAGTACTTTGCTAAATGTAATATCAGGGCTAGATAGTTATGAAGAGGGAGAAATGTACATAAATGGCAAGGAAACAAGCCATTATACAGAAACAGATTTTGAAGACTATAGAAGAAAATACATTTCTAACATTTTTCAAAATTTCAATTTAGTAAATAGTTATACTGTTTATCAAAATGTTGAACTTGTACTTTTGCTAAACGGATATAAGAAACATGATGTAAAAGAAAAGATACTCGACATTATTGATCAAGTAGGATTAACAGAATTTAAAAATACAAAAGTTTCAAAGTTATCAGGTGGACAAAAGCAAAGAGTTGCAATTGCAAGAGCAATGGTAAAAGACACTCCAATAATTGTGGCAGATGAGCCAACAGGAAATTTGGATTCAAAGTCAGCATATGAAGTTATTGAAATATTAAAGAGAGTTGCCAAGAACAAACTAGTAATTGTAGTAACACATAATATAGAGCAAGTAGAAAATATCGCAACAAAGATTATAAAAATGCATGATGGAAGAATTACAGAAATAAATGAGATAAAGAAAATAAATTTAGATAACTTATATGAAGACGACGCAGAAAATGAAAATAGTAGTAAAGCTAATTTTGTAAAATCAGAAAATAAGGAAAGTGAACAGGATAATATAAAGTCAGAAGATGAATCAGAAAAATCCAGTTCAAATAAAAGCAAAAAATCTCAAAAAGAGATAAGGCAAACCAAAAATAAAAGTATAAGTCTCCTAAATAAATATAGGTTAGGATTTAGAAATACATTCAACATTCCAGCAAAATTCATTTTGCTAGTTGCTGTATTTTTCTTTGTTGCATCAGCAATCATTGCAACTTATGGAGGATTCAAATTATCTGATAAAAATAGGGAACCATTTGGAATGAGTATAGTTCTTGGAAACACATCTCCAAAGAGAATACTAATAAACAAAAAAGATAGAACCGCTTTTGATGATGAACTTTATGAAAAAATACAATCAATTGAAAATGTTGACTATATAGTAAAAGATGATACATTTTTAGATTCAGAAGTGTTGCTAATGGGAAAAGAAGATTCATCGCAAGATAATCAAAATATAAATGCCAAACAATTAGGCGGAAGTGCAGATTCAATAGATACATTTAAAGGAGAAGCAACTTATGGTAGGATGCCAGAAAACGAAAATGAGGCAATCGTTCAAGTAGATAAAGATAAGTTTTCGTATATAATTGACGAAAAAGATGATTTATTGAATTCTGAATTTTTACTATCATTAACAAGTATGTCAGGCGGATATGAAGAAGAAAATCTTGGTGTAATTACATTAGTTGGAATAAGTGTATCAAATGATGAAAATTTTAAATACACAAATAGACCTAAAATTTATTTTTCAAACAATACAATGAAAATACTTCGCACATCTGCGAATAAACAAAATAGTGAAATAACTGCATTTATGAACAACAAATATCAAGATTATAAAGTACTTCCAAGCAATAAAGTTGAAAGTGGAAAAGCAATAATTGATGATGATTTAAAATACGAATTTGATAAATATAAAGCAGTTGGAAATCCTATAAAAGTAAAGATAAGCAACATATACTATACTCAAGAATTGAATTTGACAATAGGTGATACATATACCAAAAACAATTTTATTAACAAAACTGGTTATGATAAATATTCTTCAAATAGAAACAATATTTTTATAAATGACCAAGATTATAATTCGTTGTTTTCAAAACAACCATATCAATCAAGTGTTTTTGTAAAAGATGAAAAGAAAATAGATGAAACAATAGAAGAACTAAAGAAATTAGGAGTAAATCCAAAGAAAGCCACAGATTTTGTAGTTTCAAGCGTGCTTGAAGTATATGTAAAAATGGTAAAAATTATTAAAACTATTGTATCAATCATTCTTATAGTAGCATTATTCTTTATTTCATATGTAATAATAAAAATAATATTGAAATCAAGAAATGTTTATTACACAACTTTGAGAATGCTTGGTGCAAGAATGAAAGATGTAAAAAGAATACTAGACATAGAATTATTCTTCAATTCAACATTTGCATATTTGCTATTTTTAGTAGATGTAATACTTATAAAAAATAACATCATTAAAAATCAATCAGTACAAGAATTGCTTAGTTTCATTCAAATAAAAGATTATATTATAACATACGTAATGGTTGTTGTAATGGCAAGATTATCATCAAATAGATTTGCAAAAAAGATATTTAAAAAATCAGCAATTACAACATATAATGAGGAAATATAAAAATTTTGAAATAGAAAAATAATAACTGAAAAACTTTAAAATATTAATATGAAAATTTTGAAAATAAGAAAAAATTTAAATAATACAACAAAACAGAAAAGTAAAAATAAGGGGAAAGAACATGATTAAATTAGAGAAAGTAAATAAATATTTTAATCATAGAAGAAAAAACGAAATACATATAATTAACAACACTTCATTAACTTTAGGCGATAACGGATTAGTAGCAATATTAGGTCAATCTGGAAGCGGAAAAACAACTCTACTAAATGTAATCGGCGGATTAGATAAAGTCAATAGTGGTAAAATTTATATCAACGGAAAGAAGATTACACATAAATCAGCATATACTATAGACAAAATCAGGAACCTAAACATAGGATATGTTTTCCAAGATTATAAGCTAATTGAGAACATGACTGTTTTCAACAATGTTGCAATATCATTAAGAATGATAGGATTAAAGAACAAAAAAGAAATCGAAAAAAGAGTAAACTATGTGCTTGAAGCGGTTAATATGTATAGATTCAGAAATCGTCCTGCCGGAATGTTATCTGGAGGAGAAAAGCAAAGAGTAGCAATTGCAAGAGCCTTAGTAAAAAATCCAAGCATACTTATTGCAGATGAGCCTACTGGAAATCTTGATAGTCAAAACTCAGTAGAAGTAATGAATATATTGAAAGCCATATCAAAAGAAAAGTTGGTAATTCTAGTAACACACGAAGAAAACCTAGCACACTTTTATGCAACAAGGATTATTGAAGTAAAAGATGGTACTGTTACAAAAGACTATGAAAACACCACATCAGATTCTCTTGAATATAGATTAGAAAACAGGATTTATTTAAAAGATTTTCCAAAATCGAATGAATATAAAAATGATGACGAAACAATAAAATTATATTCAGATAACGAAAGTAAAAATATAAATATAAATTTAGTAATAAAAAATGGAAACATATATATTCAATCAGACAACAACAAAGTTGAAGTTGTTGATGAAAATTCATCAATTGAATTAGTAGATGATCACTTCAAAAAAATAGATAAAAGTATCTATGAACAATATGATTATGATATTAATAGTGTAAGCGATTATAAATTCAAACCAAAATATAGTTCAATTTATGGTGTATTTAAATCACTCAAATCAGGCTTTACAAGAATATCAAATTATACAGTAACTCGAAAAATTTTGCTAGTAGGATTTTTCTTTTCAGCAATGTTTTTACTATATGGTATAAGTAATATTGCAGGCGAAAAAGTTGTAAAAGAAAGTGATTTCATAAAAACAGATCCAAATTATTTATATATTGATATGCCAAAAGTAAGCGTAGAAGATTTTGAAAAATATGAAAAGATAGATGGTGTAGATTATGCAATTCCAGGAGACAGCAATATTACATTTAGAATAAAAACAGATGATTTTTATCAAACTTCAAATATGGAATTTGACTTTAAAGGCTCAATGGTTAGCCTAGATAAAATAAATAAAAGTGACATTACTACAGGAAGAATGCCAGAAAACGAGTATGAGCTAGTTGTTGATAAAAAAATTCTTACAGATATGATAAATGATCAAAGTACATCATTTGCATATATGGGAATAAAAAACGAAAATGAATTGTTAAATAAAACATTAACATTAGATAACATGAAAGATTTTAAAATAGTAGGATTTGTTGACAAAGGTTATGGTACAATTTATGCCAATAAAAATTTGTTCTTCGACATATTACACAATTCATCAAATACTGCAAAATTTTCAAAATTCGTAAAGGGAAGTGATGACTATGATTTAACAACAATCACTCAAGATGATGTTTCCCCAAGTACTCAAAGTGGAGATAATTTTGAAATTGAAGATTACAATTTAAGCAAAGATGATTTAACAATTACAAAAGGAAGAGTGCCAGAAAATGATTACGAAATAATAGTTAACAAAAGCAATGAGTATTCTATGAAACTAGATAAAGAAATAGAATCAAAAATAAATGAACACAAATTAAAAGTAGTTGGTTACTATGAAAGTAAGAGCAACAGTCAAAAATATTACACAAATTTAAACACAATAAAATATGATGTAATAACAAAAAACAGTGGAATAATGATTTATCCAAAAAACAAAGAGCAAGTGTATGGAACACTAAAGAATGAATACAAAGTAAATGTACTTGACACTTATGAAGAAAACAAAAAGGAATACATAAACAAGAAAAAACAAAGTACAAAGAATTCAATTATATTTGCTTCAATTATTTTAGCAATATCTTTAATAGAAATTTATCTAATGATTCGTTCATCATTCTTATCAAGAATAAAAGAGATAGGAATATTAAGAGCAATCGGAATCAAAAAAGGTGATGTTAGAAGAATGTTTACTGGAGAAATATTAGCAATTACAACTGTTGCAAGTATGCCAGGAGTAGCATTAATGACATACATTTTATATGAGTTATCAAAAGTAAAATACGTACAAAGAATGTATTTGATAAATCCAAG
>CAYWAH010000025.1:0-17006 GCA_964456505.1 uncultured Clostridium sp.
TCTCCTAAACCTTTGTATCTTTGAATAGAAACATTATCTCTACCAACTTCAGTCATTGTTTGATCTAATTGCTCATCAGTATAGCAATATACATCTTGCATTCCTTTTTTAGAAACTTTATAAAGTGGAGGTTGAGCTAAATATACATGTCCTTGTTCAATCAATGGTCTCATATATCTAAAGAAGAATGTTAAAAGCAATGTTCTAATATGTGCACCATCAACATCGGCATCAGCCATAATTACAACTTTTCCATATCTTATTTTAGAAACATCAAATGTTGAACCAACACCTGCTCCAATAGCTTGAATAACTGGCTTTAATTTTTCGTTATCATATATTTTATCAGCTCTTGATTTTTCTACGTTAAGCATTTTACCCCATAGAGGAAGTATTGCTTGATACTTTCTATTTCTACCTTGTTTTGCAGATCCACCAGCTGAATCACCCTCTACTATATATACTTCGCATTTATCAGCATCTTTGCTACTACAATCAGCCAATTTACCAGGCAATGTGGTAACTTCTAATGAACTCTTTTTTCTAATTGACTCTCTTGCTTTTCTTGCTGCTTCTCTTGCACGTGAAGCACTTATACATTTATCCAAAATAGCTTTAGCCATTTTAGGATTTTCTTCTAGATATGTAGAAAGTTTATCAACAACAGCTGATTGTACAATTCCTGCAACATTACTATTTCCTAATTTTGTTTTAGTCTGTCCTTCAAATTGAGGCTCTTTAACCTTTACAGAAATAACAGCAGTTAATCCCTCTCTTATATCTTCTCCTGCTAGATTTGAATCTTTTTCTTTTAATACACCATATTTTCTAGCATAATCATTAAATACTTTTGTTAGACCTCTCTTGAATCCTTCAAGATGTGTTCCACCTTCAATAGTATTAATGTTGTTAACAAAAGATAAAATATTTTCTGTATATGTTGTTGTATATTGTAAAGCAATTTCAACAGGTACATCTTGTACTGTTTCTTCTATATAAATTGGAGTTTCATCAATTTTCTCTTTGCTCTTATTAAGATATTCAACAAAAGATTTTAAACCACCTTCATAGCAAAATTCTGCTTTTTTAGGAGTTTCTTCTCTTAAATCTTCTATACTTATATATAAACCTTTTGTTAAAAATGCCATCTCTCTAAATCTATCTTCTAGTGTTTCATAATTATAATTTGTTGTTTCAAAAATTTCAGAGTCAGCTAAAAATCTAACTTTTGTACCTGTTTTATCTGAATCACCTATTCTTGTTAATTTTTGAACTGTCTTACCTCTCTCAAATTTCATTTGGAATATTCCACCATCTCTTTGAATAGTAACTTCAGTCCATTCAGACAAAGCATTAACAACAGATGAACCAACGCCATGTAATCCACCAGATACTTTGTAACCACTATCTCCACCAAATTTTCCACCAGCATGTAAAACAGTATAAACAGTTTCTGCTGCTGAAATATGTGTTTTTGGATGTATGTCAACAGGAATACCTCTACCATTATCCTCTACTGATATTACATTTCCAGGTTCTATTTTTACTTCAATATGATTACAATATCCGGCAAGAGCCTCATCAACACTATTGTCAACAATCTCATAAACCAAATGATGTAATCCTCTAATAGAAACACTTCCTATGTACATACCAGGTCTTTTTCTAACCGCTTCTAAACCTTCAAGTACTTGTATTTGATCTGCTCCATAAGCATGCTTATATTTTTCCATATTTACATCCTTTCTAATTTTACATATATAATATATATTAAAAAATCAATCTTTGTCAAGTTTTATTTTACCTTTTTCTATATAAAAAGATTTACTATTTTTTAAATCAATATTTTTTGTACAAGTAATAATAACCTGAATATCTTCAATATTTTTTAAAAAATTATTTATTCTTTTTTGATCAAGTTCTGACATAAAATCATCTAAAAGTAAAATGGGATATTCTCCAATATCATCATATATTACTTGCAACTCTGCTAATTTAAGTGAAAGTACACAAGTTCTATTTTGCCCTTGAGAACCATACACACTAACCATTTCATGATTTACAAATAATTTAAAATCATCTCTTTGTATTCCAACAGTTGTATATCCTCTTTTTCTATCTTCTTCCCTATTTTCTTTTAACTTTTTTAAAAATAAATTTTCATCTTCGCAATCAGAAATATATTTCATAGTAATTTCTTCATTAGCAATTTTCTTATGTATATCAACAATTTTTTCTTTTATCTTATCAATGAATTCATTTCTATAATTAAAAATAACTTTACCATATTTCACAAGCGATTCATCCCAAATATCAAGCACTTCCTCATTATAATTATTTTGCTTTAAATAATTATTTCTCTGTTCCAAAACTTTTAAATACTGATTTAAATTATAAACATAATTGGATCTCAATTGACCAATCATCATATCTAAAAATTTTCTTCTATATTTAGGACCTTCTTTAAAAATATTAATATCACTAGGTTCAAATAAAACAATATTAACATTTCCAAGTAACTCACTCAATTTTTTTATTTTTATATCATTAATAAAAATACTTTTTTTATTATCTTTAGAAATTAAAAATTTGATGTTCCCTTCCCTATCTTTTTTCACATAGTCAACTTCTATTTTAGAAAATTCTTTATCTTTTTTTATAATTTCTTTTTCCTTTAAAGTTCTAAAAGATTTTCCAAATGATGAAAAAAATATAGCTTCTAAAATATTTGTTTTTCCCTGTGCATTATCTCCATATAAAATATTTATATTTTTATTAAATTCTATTTCTGCATTTTCATAATTTCTAAAATTTTGCAATTTTAAATTTTTAATGTACATTTATAGTACCTTTCTATTAAAATTATCCACATTCTTTTTACTAAATGTGGATAATTATTTTTCAAATATATTTATTTTTGAATTTTAATTGGTAAAATCATATATTTGTAATCACTATCTTCTTCAGTACCTGTAATTACACATGGACTAATACTTGTTCCAAAATTAATATATATTTCTTCATCATCAATATTTCTCAAAACATCCAAGAAATATTTAGGGTTAAATCCAATCTCCAAATCCTTACCCTCAGTTGTCAAATAAATTTCCTCTTTTGCATCACCAGTTTGATTTGTACAAGAAATTGTAACTTTTCCAACTTCAACATTTACTATTACTGGATATTTCTTTTCCTTTTCAATACTTGATGCAGAAATTAAACTAATTCTCTCAAAGCAATCAAGAATAGAATTTTTATTTACTCTAATTCTAGTTTCCCAATTATTAGGAATAACTCTGTCATAATCAAGAAATTGTCCATCTAATAATCTAGTTACAATCTTACAATTTTCTATTTCAAATAATGCTTGATTTTTTGAAATACCAATCTTAATTAAATCATAAGAATCTAAAATAATTTTATTCAATTCATTTAATGTTCTACCAGGTATAACCGCTTTAAAATCTTTTGCTTCACTTTGTAAAAATTTATTTTTCCAAGCCAATCTAAAACCATCTACTGCTACTACGTTTAATTTATTATTTTTTACTTCAAACAAACAACCTGTAAATATAGGTCTTGTATCTTCACTACTAATAGCAAAAATTGTTTTTCTAATCATATCCTTTAAAGTATTTTGTTCTATCTCAACAGTATTTTCTACATTAATAGAAGGTAACTCTGGAAATTCATCTGGATTCATAGTAGCTAATTTATATAAAGAACCTTCACATTCAATAACTAATAAATTATTATCATTAATACTAATATTAATATCAGTATCAGGTAACTTTCTAATAATTTCACTAAACATTGTAGCATTTACAACTGTAGCACCTTGTTCTTTTACATCACAATCTTTAATAATATATTCAATACCTAATTCAAGATCATAACATGTTAACTTTATATCATTTTCATTTGTTTGAATTAATATTCCTTCTAATATAGGCATAGTTGTTCTAACAGCTATAGCTTTTGTTACGGAATTAATAGCTTTAAGTAATTTTTCTTTTTCACAAATTATTTTCATTTTTTTATTCCTTTCTTAAAAAAATATAAAAATTATATAGTAGTAGTAATAGTAGGCTATGTGAATTTTGTTGAAAAGTATTTTATTTGCTTATTTCCCTAAGGAAAACACTGTGGATAAAATTGTGGAAAAAAAATTAAAATATCCACACAATTATTTTTTTATTTTTAATTTTATTTTTTCCACAAATTATAAACTACTTGTCCACAACTCCCTGTGGAAAACTTATTAGGTATTATAAAATAAATAAAAAATAAATATAAGTCAAACAAAAATTTTACAAACAAATATTTAAAAAATATTTAAAATTTATTTATTTAATAATTAATTTTCATTTAATAATAAATTTTTCACACTTTCCACAATTAATTTTGTATTTGAATTAGATTTAATTTCTTTTTCAATTTTTTCACATGAGTGCATAACTGTGGAATGATCTCTTCCTCCAAAATCTTTTCCTATTTGAGGCATAGACATTTGTGCAGTGTTTCTACATAAATACATAGCAATTTGTCTAGGAAAAGTTACATCATTAGATCTCTTCTGCCCTTTTAAATCATTTACACTAATATTAAAATATTTAGCAACAACCTCTTGTATGTAAGATGAAGAAATAACTTTTTGCTTTTGAGAAACCATATCATCAATTGCTTTTTGAGCCATTTCCATAGTAATAGGACTATTAGTTAAAGAAGCAGTTGCAACTATTTTATTAAGTGTTCCCTCAAGCTCTCTAATATTAGTATCAACCTTATCAGCAATTTGAGCCAAAATTTCATCATCAATAATAATGTTATCTAATTGAGTTTTCTTTCTTAAAATAGCAAGTCTAGTTTCATAATCAGGGTTTGAAATATCAGCAGTTACTCCCCACTCAAATCTTGATTGTAATCTTTCTTCAAGAAGTTCAATATCTTTTGGAGGTTTATCACTAGAAATTACTATTTGTTTTCCAGCATCATACAAAGTATTAAATGTATGGAAAAACTCTTCTTGAGTACTTCTTTTATTTGAAATAAATTGAATATCATCAATTAAAAGTACATCAATATTTCTATATTTTTCTCTAAACTTTTCAGTAGTCTGATCCTTCAAAGCATTTACTAATTGGTTAGTAAATGTTTCAGAAGTAATATATAAAACCTTTGCAGAAGGATTTGAAGATAATATTTGGTTACCAATAGCATGCATCAAATGAGTCTTTCCTAAACCAACACCACCATATAAAAATAATGGATTATATTTAGTAGAGCCAGGATTTTCAGCAACTCCCATAGCTGCTGCTTGGGCAAACTTATTATTATCTCCAACAACAAAAGTATTAAATGTATATTCTTTCTTTAAACCAGATGAAGCAAATAATTTATGATTAAAATTATTTTGATTATTAAAATTAGAATTATTGTAATTTTCATTTAAATTATCTGATTCAAGTTGAATAATAACTTTGCAATTTTTATTAGTAAGATAATTAAAAGTATTAGTTATCAAATCCATATAACGAGATTCAATAGTATCTTTTTGAAATGTATTGAAAGCCAATAAAACTACAATATTATCATTAATACTTTTTAATTCAAGAGTATTAATCCAAGTAGTATAAGCAATATCAGTAGTTTCTTCTTTTAATAACCCTTTTGCCCTATTCCATAATTCATTCAAATTTTCTGTAGGCATAATCTTCACCCTTTCATTAGCATTTTATATAATGTAGATAACATAAAAAAGCTATTTAATTGACAGAAATTTATACCAATTAAATAACATTTATCTTTAGTACATTATTATCCCCACTATATTATCAAAAAAAGTGCTAATAAGTCAAGCAATCACGCAAAAAAAATAAAATTTTTTATTTTAATTCTATTGACATAATTAACCCTTTTGTTATATAATACAAATTACTTATTAAGAAAATTTGGAGGTGCTATTTTATGAAAAGAACATATCAACCAAAAAAGAGACAAACAAGTAAAGTACATGGTTTTATGAAAAGAATGTCTACTAAACAAGGAAGAAATGTTATAAATGCTAGAAGAGCTAAAGGTAGAAAAAAGCTTAGTGCATAAAATAATGGTCACTTAATTTAATTAGTGACCTTTTTTAAGGTGTTATATGAAAATAGAAACATTAAAATATAATTATGAATTCAAAAATGTTTTTAATAAAGGTAAATATTACATTGGTAATCAAGTAATAATTTACTTTTTAAAAAACAAATATGATCACAATAGGGTAGGAATAGCCATAAATAAAAGGCTATGCCATGCCTTTAAAAGAAACTATTTAAAAAGAATAATTAGAGAATCATATAGAAAATTAGATTTAAATGAAAAAAATAGTTTTGATGTAGTTTTTATATGGAATAAAAAATGTGATGTAAACGAAGCATCTTATAACAAAGTAAATGAGGACATTACTAAAATATTTAATAAAAATGGATTATTAAAATAGTGAAAAAATTTTTTATATTATTAATTAAAATTTATAAGAAAACAATTTCTCCTTTAATTTGTGCCTTAGGATTCCATTGTAAATATTATCCATCATGTTCAGAATATACAAAACAAGCAATTGAAAAATATGGTGTAATAAAAGGTTTAACTATGGGATTTTTTAGAATATTAAGATGTAATCCTTTCTCAAAAGGAGGATATGATCCAGTAAAATAATTTCCAATATTTAGCAAAAATGAAAGGAAAAGAAACATGAGCTTTATAGCGAATTTATTCGGTTATATATTAAACTTTATATATAACATAGTTCAAAATTATGGTTATGCAATTATTATATTTACAATATTGTTAAAATTAATTATGTTGCCAATGACATACAAGCAACAGAAAAATATGAAAAAGCAAGCAAAACTTCAGGATGAAATAAACAAATTGCAAATAAAATATAAAAACAATCCAGAAATGTTACAACAAGAAACAATGCAATTATATAAAAGGGAAAAGATAAGTCCATTTTCAGGATGTTTATCATCAATTGTTCAATTAGTAGTTTTCTTAGCAGTATTTTATATGGTAAGCAGTCCATTAACATATATGAAGAAAATAGACAAAACAAAAATTGATAATTATAAACAAACAATAAGCGAGCAAGGGGAGAATTCATCATACCCAGAAATAAAAATAATTGAAAAATATTCTTCAGAAGATCCTGATGTAAGCTTAAATATGAACTTCTTAAATTTAGACTTAAGCAAAGTACCTATGCAAAACGCAAAAGATATAAAAGTATTTATTATTCCAGCATTATATGTTATAATAACATTTGTAAATATTAAAATATCAAATAATCTTACAAGCAAAAAGGAAGATAAAAAAGATAAATTAATTACAGATGGCAAAGATGTGGACAAGGATAATGATAAAGAATCAGCAGAAGAGCAAATGGAAAGTATGCAACAAATGACAAAAAGTATGAATTATATGATGCCTATAATGTCAATTGCAATTGCATTAATCGCTCCTTTAGGATTATCATTATATTGGCTAGTAAGCAATATTTTACAACTTGGCGAAAGATTTGTAATAAATAAAATAAGCGAAAAAACTGAACAAAAAGCATAAGCTTTAGGAGGTAGTAAATATGCAAAAATCAATAATAAGTGAAGGAAAAACATCAACAGAAGCAATTGAAAAAGGACTAAAAGAATTAGGACTAAAAAAAGATGATGTTGATGTAAAAATATTAGAAGAAGACAAAAAAGCATTTTATGATATTTTAGCTCCAAGAGTAGTAAAAGTAGAATTAACAGTTAAAGATGAACATAAAGAGAGCAAGCCAAGAGAAAAGAAAGAACCTACACATGAAGAAGTTAAAAATTGCAAAGAAAAAATAGAAAACTTCTTAAATGATTTTTGCAAAATATATAGCAATATAGAATATACACTTGATGTAAAAGATAATGAAATATTTATTAATATAAATGGAAAAGATTGTGCAAGCCTAATAGGATATAGGGGAAACACAATAAATGCAATTCAAACTTTATTATCTGCAATAGGAAATAAAGATAATAAAGAACATGTTAGAATTATAGTTGATATTGAAAACTATAGAGATAAAAGAGCAGATAGCCTTAAAGTTTTAGCAAAAAATATGGAGAAAAAGGTAGAAAGAACAGGAAAAAAGGTTACATTGGAACCTATGTGTGCTTATGAAAGAAAGGTAATTCATACTGAATTACAAAATAGTGATAAGGTTACTACTTACAGCATTGGTGTTGAACCACATAGAAAAATAGTAATTGATCTAAAATAAAGTAATAAGTTTTATTTTCATAATTTTTTTCGAAGTCAAAGTTCGAAATTAAGTACATTTTGTCTTAATTTGTAACTTTGACTTTTTTAAATTCTATTAGATAAAGGAGAAGATATGAACGAAGATGTTATTACTGCTATTTCTACACCTATTGGAACTGGTGGGATTGGAATAGTAAGAATGTCTGGAGAAGATACTTTTAATGTAATAAATAAAATATTTGTACCTGCCAATAAGAGTAGTGAAATTGAAGGATACAAAATGAAGTATGGACACATAATTGATAATTTTAATAACAATAAAATTGTTGATGAAGTGCTTGTAACATATTTTGTTTCTCCTAAAAGCTATACTAGGGAGAATATGTGTGAAATAAATACACATGGAGGTATTGTTATTGTTAAGAAAATTCTCGAATTGTGTCTAAAAAATGGGGCAAGAATGGCTGATCCAGGAGAGTTTACTAAAAGAGCATTTTTAAATGGAAGAATTGATTTATCACAAGCAGAGTCTGTAATGGATTTGATTAATTCTAAAAGCGAAAGGGAAGAGGAAGAGGCTATTAATCAATTAGAGGGTAGCTTGTCTAAAGAGATAAATAATATTGAGAGCAAATTATTGAGTACAATTACTGCTATTGAGGTTACTATTGATTATCCAGAGTATGAGATTGAAGAGGTTGAAGGTAGAAACATTCCTGATGAATTGAGTGAAATTTCTAAATTACTTGAAAAATTAGAGAATAGTTTTGAACAAGGAAAATTAATGAAAAATGGCATTAAAACTATTATTTTAGGTAAACCAAATGTAGGTAAATCTTCACTTTTGAATTCTATTTTAAAAGAAGATAGGGCGATTGTAAGTGAAATTGAAGGTACTACAAGAGATACAATTGAAGAGAATGTTAATGTAAATGGAATTACACTTGATTTAATTGATACGGCAGGTATTAGAAATACTGAAAATGAGATTGAAAAAATTGGCGTCGAAAAAGCAAAAAAATTAGCAGATAAAGCAGAATTAATTATTGCTATTTTTGATATTTCAAAAGATTTGGATAGTGAAGATGAAGAAATATTGAATATTATAAAAGATAAAAATTCTATTATTATTCTAAACAAGGTTGATATTACTAAAGAAAACAAGAATATGGAAGCAAAGTTAAAAGAGTATAATAAGCCAATTATTAAGATTTCTGCAATGAATAATGAAGGAATTGATGATTTGTATAATGAAATTGAGAAAATGTTCAATTTAAATGAAATTAAAAGTGGTAATGAAATAATAATCACAAATGAAAGACATAAAGATAAAATTAAAAAGGCTAATGAATATGTACTAAAAGCTATTGATGCAATTAAGCAAAATACGCCAATTGATATTTGCTCAATTTATATTAAACAGGCTCTTAATGAGTTAGATGAAATAATTGGAAAAAATGTTTCTGATAATATTATTAATGAAATATTTAAAAATTTCTGTTTAGGAAAATAGAAATTTTAAATGATTGATTTTAATAAAAAGGGAAGAAAAAGCAATAAAATTTTAGTAAAAAAGCAGTATTATTTTTAATAAAAAATAGCTGAAACTATTGATAAATAAAGAAAAGACATCAAATGTTTCACGTGAAACATTTGACTAAAATATTAAGATATTAAGATATATATATTATATAAGTAAGGAGAATGAAATGAGTTACGATGCAGGAAAATTTGATGTTGCAGTAATAGGTGCAGGACATGCAGGTTGTGAGGCAGGTCTTGCATGTGCTAGAATGGGTATAAAAACATTAGTATTTTCAATTAGTTTGGAATGTGTGGCTAATATGCCTTGCAATCCTCATATTGGTGGAAGTAGTAAAGGTCATATTGTAAGAGAAATTGATTGCCTTGGCGGAGAAATGGGCAAAAATATTGATAAAACTTATGTACAAGTTAAAATGTTAAATAAGTCAAAAGGGCCAGCCGTTTATTCTTTGAGGGCACAAGCTGATAGAAAAAGATATCAGGAGGAGATGAAACATACTCTTGAAAAACAGGAGAATCTTTATTTAAAACAAGCAGAAATTGTTAACATTGAAGTAGAGGATAATAAGGTTAAAGCAATTGAAACAAATATAGGTGCAAGATATGAGGTAAAAGCTGTAATTCTTGCTACTGGTACTTATTTGAAGGGTATGATACATATTGGTGAGGTTTCTTATGAGAGCGGACCAGATGGAGTTTCTGCCGCAAATAAACTTTCTGATGTTTTGAAAAATTTAGGAATTAAATTGAATAGATTTAAAACCGGCACACCTGCTAGAATCAATAAAAAGAGCATAGATTTTTCTAAAATGACAGTTCAACCTGGAGATGAAAATATTGAAGCATTTTCTATGGAAGATAAAATATCTGATGAAAACCAAATTCCTTGTTATTTAACTTATACAAATGAAAATACACACGAAATTATTAGAAATAATTTGTCTAGATCCCCATTATATTCAGGAAGAATACATGGTACAGGACCTAGATATTGTCCATCAATTGAAGATAAAGTTGTTAGATTTGCTGATAAAAAGAGACATCAATTATTTATCGAGCCTATTGGCAGAGGCACGGATGAAATGTATGTTGATGGAATGAGTTCATCACTTCCTGAAGAGGTTCAAATCCAAATGTATAGAACTGTTCCAGGATTGGAGCATTGTGAGTTTACAAGACCTGCATATGCCATAGAATATGATTGTATAGATCCTCAAGAATTAAAACTTTCTTTGGAACATAAAAGAATTCATGGAATGTTTTTTGCTGGTCAAATCAATGGTACCTCAGGATATGAGGAAGCAGCGTGCCAAGGCTTAATTGCTGGAATAAACGCATCTCAAGAAATAAAGAATGAAGAGCCAGTTATATTGGATAGATCACAAGCATATATTGGCGTACTTATTGATGATATTGTTACAAAAGGCACAAATGAGCCATATAGAATGATGACATCAAGAGCAGAATATAGACTTCTTTTAAGACAGGATAATGCTGATTTAAGATTGACTGAAATTGGTCATAAAATAGGGCTAATATCTGATGAAAGATATCAAAAATTCCTTGAAAAGAAGGCAAATATTGAAAAAGAAATTGAAAGATTAAAGAACACAATAATAAAGCCAACAGAAGAAGTAAATGAATTTCTAAAAGAAAATAATTCAAGCGAATTAAAAACAGGTGTAAAACTTTCTGATTTATTAAAAAGAACAGAGTTAAATTATGAAATGCTAGAAAAAATTGACAAAGAAAGACCACAAAGCCTTACAGAACAAGAAAAAAATGAAGTTGAAATTCAAATAAAATATGAAGGATATATTAAATTAGAGAAAGAACAAGTAGAAAAATTTGAAAAACTTGAAAACAAAAAAATACCAGAAAACATTGAATATAAAAATATCAATGGATTAAGATTAGAGGCTAGGCAAAAATTAGACAAGATTCGACCTACATCTGTAGGACAGGCTTCAAGAATTTCTGGTGTGTCACCAGCGGATGTTTCTGTACTTTTAATATATTTAGAAACACTCAAAAGTAGCGAAAAATAAATGAAAAAGGAGAATGTTTCACGTGAAACAATTTTGTAAAAATAAGAAACAAGAAGAAAATTTTAATAAATATATGGATCTTTTATTGGAATGGAATGAGAAAATAAATCTAACGGCTATTACAGATAAAGATGAAATTATTTTAAAGCATTTTATTGATTCATTAACGATAGAAAAATATATTAAAGATAACGATAAAGTAATTGATCTAGGTACAGGAGCAGGTTTTCCGGGAATTCCATTAAAAATAAAAAATGAAAGTATTGATATTACTTTAGTTGATTCTCTTAATAAAAGAGTTAATTTTCTAAATGAAGTAATAAAAGAGTTGAATTTAAAGAATATTACAGCAATTCATTCAAGAATAGAAGATTTAGCACATGATAAGAATTTTAGGGAAAAGTATGATGTTGTTACATCAAGAGCAGTTGCAAATATGTCTACATTGGTTGAATACATGCTTCCTTTTGCGAAAATTGGCGGAATTTGTATTTGTATGAAAGGACCAAATGTTGATGAAGAATTGGAAAATGCAAAAGGAGCAATTAAGAAGCTAGGAGGAAAGGTCGAGAAGGTTGAAAGCCTTACACTTCCTGATTCAGATATAGAAAGAAATATTGTTATTATTAAAAAGATCTTACAAACAGATAAAAAATATCCAAGAAAAGCAGGTACACCTTCAAAAGATCCTTTAAAATAAAGAAAAATCATTTAATTGTTGCTTGTAAATAAATCTATATATGAATAAAAGTATTAAGTTATAAAAATAAAAAGAAAATAAGGCTAATTTCATTTATTGCATTAAATACTTTTTAAAGAATTAAAAAGTATTTTTATTATTTAAATGTTCGTTTAAATAAGTAATCTAAAATATTATATTTCTCGCCAAATTTATTGACAATTTGGCGTTTTTTTTATATTATATAGAGAGTTGACAGGAGGCAAAAAAGTGGGAAAAGTTGTTTCAATTGCAAATCAAAAAGGTGGAGTAGGAAAAACTACTACAGCAATAAATTTATCAGCATTAGTTGCTAAAAAAGGAAAGAAAGTTCTTCTAATTGATGCAGATCCACAAGGTAATGCAACAAGTGGTTTTGGACTAGACAAAAATAGCGAATTTTCTACTTATGATTTACTAATAAATGATGTTGAAATTTCTAACACAGTAAAGAAAACAGGAATCAAGAATTTAGACATTTGCCCTACAAATATGAATTTAGCAGGGGCTGAGGTAGAACTTGTAAGCGTTGTAGGAAGAGAGTATAAATTAAAAGATAAAATAGACAAAGCAAAAGATAATTATGATTTTGTATTTATTGATTGTCCACCATCATTAGGTCTTGTTACACTTAACGCTTTAACTGCTTCTGATAGTGTGCTTATTCCTGTACAATGTGAGTATTTCGCTCTTGAGGGAGTTGGAGAGTTACTAAAAACAATAGATTTAGTAAAGAAATATTACAATAAAAGTCTTACAATTGAAGGTGCACTTTTAACAATGTATGATTCAAGAACAAAGCTTTCAAATCAAGTTGTTGAAGAGGTAAAAAAATATTTTAAAGATAGAGTATTTGAAACACTAATACCTAGAAATGTAAGATTAAGCGAGGCACCAAGTTATGGAATGCCAATTTCATCTTATGATCCATTTTCAAAGGGTGCACGCAGTTATGACAAATTGGCAAAAGAATTCTTAAAAAAGAATACTAAAGAAATGTAATTTTGGAGGATTAGAAAATGGCAAAAGAAACTGAAAAAAAATCAGGAAAGAAAACATCAGGACTTGGAAGAGGCTTAGATGCACTATTTTCTGAAAGTTCAATATTAAGCGAAATAAATGAAGAGCACAAGAAAAATGATAAAATTCAATATATAAAAATAATTGATATTGAGCCAAATGTAACACAAGCAAGAAAAGAATTTAAAAATGATGCATTAAAAGATTTGGCTGAATCAATTAAAAATTATGGTGTTATTCAACCAATAATAGTTGAAAACAAAGGTAAATATTACCAAATAATTGCAGGCGAAAGAAGATGGAGAGCCTCTAAATTAGCTGGATTAGAAGAAATACCATGCATTGTTAGAGATGAAGATGAGCAAAGAAACAAAGAAATATCGCTTATTGAAAATATACAAAGAGAAAACTTAAATCCTATTGAAAAAGCAATGGGATATAAAGAGTTAATAGATAATTATAATTTAACTCAACAACAATTGGCTGATAAATTAGGTATAAGCAGATCTTATGTAGCTAATACACTACGTATATTAAATCTTGATGAAAGAGTCTTAAAATTGGTTAAAGATGGCAAATTAACTGAAGGTCATTGCAAATCATTATTAGCAATTACTGATGGTGATAAACAATATAAAATGGCTTTAAAAATTGTTGATGGTGGAGATACTACAGTTAGAGATGTCGAAAAATTAACAAAAAAGTCGAAAAAGAAAGATAAAAAATTTGAGGCTGTATGCAAAGACATTGAAAATACTTTTCAGAATTATTTTGGAACAAAAGTACAATTAAATGCTGGGCCAAGAAGTGGAAAAATAATTATTAAATATTCATCAAATGAAGAATTAGAGAGAATAATTGAGTTAGTTAAGAAGGATAATTAAATGGATACATTATATATAACATATTTATTTTTATTTATTTCATTTATTTTTTCAATTATTAGTATTTATTTTACATTTAAAACGAAAAAAAGATATGAAAAAATTGCATTAAAATTAGGCAATGGGGAAGACATAGCTGATATTTTGAAAAATTATATAAGTAAAGTTGATGACATCAGCACTAGAGATGATCAAATAATTGAATATTGTAATAAATTAAATAATGAAGAAAAAAAATCAATTAAAAAAATTGGAATGGTTAAATATGATGCTTTTGAAAATACAAAAAGTAAATTAAGTTTTTCAATTGCTCTATTAAATGAAGAAAATACGGGAATAATATTAAATAATATTTATTCAGAAGATAGTTCAAATATTTATGCAAAACCTATTATAAAAGGAACATCAAAATATAACTTAACAGATAAAGAAAAAGAAGCGATTGAAGAAGCAATAAAAACTAAATAAAAGTTAGAAATAACTTTTATTTTTTTTATTTATAAAAAAAAGGAGAAAACTTAACAAAAAAATTGTCAATTAGGCAAAACAAAAAACATAAACAACAATTGAAAACGAAAAGAAAATTAGTGAAAAAGCAAAATGGTAAGTCAGAAAAACCTAGGGAAATAAGGGCATTATAAAAAATGTTCTTCTTATTATTATAATCAAAATTAAGCAAAAATCAACAGAATAAAACTAGCTTTATAAGAAATATTCATAACAAACTTTATAATTAAGGACTTTAAAATAAAGCAAATTTTTCAAGAATCTATAGGCTTTTCCACAAAAAAGCCATAAATTGTGGAAAATAATTTTTTTGAATATTATATAAAAAATATTTTTAAATTGGCAAAATGACAATAAAAAACAATAAAGATTACAAATTTTTTCTATTTTAGTGAAATAATTTATATAAAGATTTGAAAGAATTATCTTAAAAAAATCAAAGGAACAAAGAAAATATAAAGTTCATAAAAAAAATTTGAAAAAACTTTTCTATTACTAACTTTTAAGAAAAAAATACAAGATTGACAATTAGACAAAAATTATAAAAGGAAATAAGTCAAATAGATAATGGCAAATAATGGAAGAAAGAGAACCAACAATAGCAAATATCTCAGGAATAAATTTTAAATTAGCAAACAAATAATAAAATTTATTTGTAATAATTTTTATAACTTATTTATCAATTATAAAATTAAAAGATATCTAAAAAAATAAAAAAAGAAAATAATATTTTATTAATTCGTTTAAAAAATTTTTAATCTAAAAATTATATCTGAAAAAATTTTAAAAGAAAATTTTTTACTGAAGAAAATTTATTAAATAAAAATTAACTTAAAAAGATTTTTTTATCTTTATGATAAAAAATATCAAACTAAAATTTTTGTATATAAAATTTTGGAATGCATTTTTTGAGAATATGATTCATAAAAAATCTTTATTGAATGTTAAAATATTTTTTATATGATATATAATAACGGAATAGCCCCAATTTTTTTTATTTTTTTAAAATTTATAAAAGATATAAATTAAAAAGATAGATTAATTTGTCAAAAAGCCAAAATAACATTTTAAATAAAAATGAAAATTTTCATGAGTAATAAAATAGAATCCTCCTTCAAAGCTTAGGGAAATAAGCAAAAACTTAAATTAAAATTTTCAAATTCAAGGTACGAAATTAAAGGTTTTTTAATGGATAAAGTTACAAAAATTGGTTTATAATTGCTTATTATAATCAGAAAAATTTTAAGCTAATACACACAATTCATAAAAAAAGCAAGACTTTGCTTTAAAAAGGTTGAAATTTCTACAAAACAAAAATAGAGAAAAATAAAAGAAAATAAAACAAAATGTGTCATAATGACAAGATAACATATCTTTGAAGATACAAAATTTTTTGCAATTTCTAAGAAAAAAACTCAAAAAAGCTAGCGGAATTAAGAAAAATCAAATTCATATTTCATATTGAAAAAAGAAAAATAAGTTTATCAAAATTTATAAAATTCTTATGCTTTGACAATAAGACAAAATATAAACATAAGTCAAAACATTAAAATCAGCTGGAAGATAATGGCAAATCAACATGGAATTTAACTAAATTTTTTATGAATAAATGTAAAATTTCTTAATTAGATGTTTACTTAAATTCATAATTAATAAAACAAGTTATTAAAAAAATTTTTAAAATGAAAATAAGATATAATTAGAAAATTAAATTTCGAATAAGGATAATATAAAAACATAAACTTAATCATAAAATAAATATAAGCATTATTATAATCATTGAAGTAAATATAAACTTAAATATAATAAAAAAATAATGCATAATTTTAAATAGAAATACTAACAATTTTTGTATAAAAATTTGCATTAATAATAAGATAATTAATCAATGGCGTAGGTGAGAGGATTTGAACCTCCGCGGCCCTAAAAACGAACCCTACAAGTTTAGCAAACTCGCCCCTTCAACCACTTGGGTACACCTACATCTTTGCCAAATTT
>CAYWAH010000026.1:0-10972 GCA_964456505.1 uncultured Clostridium sp.
TTATTTAGATATCAGCTTTATTTGTTTTAACAATAAATTATTTTATGAGTTTGTATCTTGTATTTGGACCGTTTCCAATCTTTCTTATTTTTTCTTTTTCAATCATTGAATTTAAAATATTTACTGCCATAGACCTTTCTTTTCCAAGTAAGTTTTCAACATCTTTTCTTGTAATTGATTCATTTTTATCTAAAAATTCAATTATTTTTTCGATATCACTATTTGTTTCTTTTATTTCTTCAAAGGAAATTCTTGGTAATGTAACAACGAAAGAAGATGGAAGTGCTTTGATTTTAAACTGTTGACCTCTGCTTTCATAAAATTCATTTACTCTTTTAAGTCCACTTCCAATGGCTTCAACTTCTTTTAATCTCATAAATATTGATTGTAGATAAGGATTCCTTGTTGTTGAGAGACCATTTAAAATGTCTTGCAATGTAATATTGCCATATAGAGAGCCATAGTTAATAAATTCAATTTCACTATCTTTATATATATTTACAATGTTTGATGTAAGTACTGAGTAGTCACGATGGATAATAGAATTTAACGCAATTTCTCTTATGATAAATTCTGGAAATTCTTCAAAGTCATCTCTCGTTGTTGACTCAATAATTCCATAGGTGGCGGAATTTAATTTTAAATAATCAACTAAATTACTATAACTTTCCAAAACAGAACCTTTAAATTCTTTTCGATCAATAAAATTTTCTTTGCCAATTGATTGATAGACAGCAACTTTAATTGAAAAAGGGTTCTGGTCTGAAAATAATAGGGCTAGATTTGTATAAGCTTTTTGATCAGTTATGAAGTGCAAATTCTTTTTGACATTAATTTCATTAATATTGATTTTGTTATTATTAAATATTTTTGTAGCATATTCAAATGTTAAATTTTGATTTATACTGATATTTTGCTCAAAAGTAATTCCAGATGATTCAATAATCATTTCTTTTATAGTTTCTTTTGTAGCGTGTTGAGTGGTTGCTCCTAACCTAATATATACTCCATTAGTTGTCATTCCTTTAGATTTGACATAATAAGGTTTATTTATACCTTTTAATACTTTGACTTTAATTATATCTTTTCCTTCTTCAGTTTCAATTTTACTTGAAACTAGAAAATTAACAGATGGTTCAATACTGTCATTAATTTTATTGCTTAATTTATCTAGGGCTTCTTTAGCATTTTTTAATCCAACAACTTTTCCATAGTCATCATACCCAATAATAATAGTACCACCATTAGTATTACAAAAAGCAATTATTTCTTTAATTACAGAATCGTTTAATTCACTTTTAAATTCAACAATTTCACTTTCAAACATTTTTCTCTCCTAAAATATTTACCACTATATCTACCACTCATTGGTAGATAATTGGTAGATAATTAATCCAAAACCGCAAAACACCTAATAATACTGAATTCTATCTACCACATTTATAATATTTTATATCACATTTTTAACATTTATACAATAATTTTGATAAAAATTTAGGTAAAAATTTTAAGATATTATGCTATTCGCATGCCACTAAATTTCTTATGAATGTATGCAACTAATTTGTCCATAAATTCTTCTTTAGGTATTTCTTTTTTGGCAACCATATCCAAACCTTTTTCCCAACTAGCAGTCAAAGTAGGATTTAGCAAATCAGGCATGGACCTTTTTACAATATCATAAATATATTCTCCTTTTTGAGTTGGAGTAATAATTTGCGTTTTAGAATTTATTTCTATATATTTTATTTTTTCAAGTTTCTTAATTATTTCCGCTCTTGTTGCACTCGTACCAATTCCAGCACCTTTAATTTGTTCTCTCAATTCTTCATCTTCAATTAACTTTCCTGCGTTTTCCATTGCAAGTATCATTGATCCAGAATTATATCTTGTAGGTGGAGAAGTTTCCGCTTCTTTTGTTTCAAAATTTTGTATTGTTAACTTTTCGCCTTTTTTTAATTTCTTAAGAAAGTCTACACTAACAACGGCTGTTGGTTCTTCAATTTTTTCTTTTTCTACTTTTGTATTTTTATTTTCAATTGGATTATTTTTAAGTTGATTAGAATTTTCATTTGAATTGTTCAAGTTTTTATCAGATAAACTTTGATTATCACTTGAAGTTTGCTTTCCACTATTATCTAATTCTTCATTTGTATTTTCCACACTTTTTGCATTATTTGTGGATTCATCTTTCCAAATTTCCTTAAAACCTGCAAAAGTACAAATCTTATTTGAAAAGTAAAATTTTTCTCCATCAATATCAATTGTCATATTTATCTTGTCATATTCTGCGGCAGGATAAAAAATTTGCAAAAATCTTTTGACTATCAAATTGTAAATTTGCTTGTGCAATTCAGGCAATTTATCAAAATTTTCATAGCCTTGTCCTGTAGGAATTATTGCATAGTGATCAGTTATTTTTTTATCATTTACATATTTTGTTTTTTGCAAATCTGTTGAATACTTTTCATCATGCATCTTTTTCAATATTTGTTGTACTTCAGGATTTTTATAGCCTAATGCTATTCCATTCAAATTTTTCGTAATTACTTTTGCAATAGCAGAAGACAATACCCTTGCATCAGTTCTTGGATATGTAACTAATTTCTTTTCATATAAATTTTGTATAACCTCAAGCGTTTCATCAGGTTTTATTTTAAATCTTTTTGTACATTCATTTTGTGCTTCTGCCAAGTTGAATAAAAGTGGAGGATTTTCCTTTTGCTTTGATTTTTTTAACTCTTCAATTACTGCATCTTTTCCTTCAAGGGACTTAATAAATTCAATAGCATCTTCTTCTTTTTTAAATCCAGTTTCATTATATAATTTTGGAGAATTGTATACTCTTGACTTTTCTTGCACTTTCCACTCTGCTTGCAAATTTTCAAAATCAGCCTCAACTTTATAAAAAGGAGTTTTCTTAAAAGAACGAATTTCTCTTTCTCTTGAAACAACCATTCCAAGCACACATGTCATAACTCTTCCAACTGAAATTGATTCTTTATCTTCATTTAATGCTTTTGCCAAATCGTTTCCATATAAAATGGTAAGAAGTCTCGAAAAATTTATTCCAATTAAATAATCTTCTTTTGCCCTTAAATATGCACTATCAGACAAACTATTATACTCTGATGATGGCTTGGCTTCTTTTATTCCTCTTTTAATTTCTTCAGCAGTTTGCGAATCTATCCATACTCTCTTTACAGGAATTTTTTCATCTGGCTTTACCATCATTAAAACTAATCTTTGAATATATTCTCCTTCACGCCCAGAGTCGCCGGCATTATAAATAACCTTAATGTCATCTCTATGCATTAATGAATTGATAATGTCAAATTGAGATTTTACTTGAGGAATGACTTCATATTTCCATATTTTAGGAATAAAAGGTAAAGTTTCTATTCTCCAAAATTTCAATTGTGGATTATACTTTTCAGGATAACTCATTGTTACCAAGTGACCTACACACCAAGTAATAATCCAATTTTGAGATTCCAAATAGCCATTGTTTCTTTTGAAGTTCTCGTTTATGACCTTCGCGAATTCCATTGCAACAGAAGGTTTTTCGGTAATTAATAATTTCATAGCCATTGTTATAACACATTCTAAATATATTTGCAATTCTATTTTGGAATACAACTATTTTCATACATATATTTTTTAGATAAATTTATAGCAAAAATACTCATGTTAATTTTTCAATTTATTTTGATTTTTTATTGACATGAATTTTTAAATATGGTAATATTTAACAGCAACCATTTGCACCACTTTTAAAATAAACGTGAAAAGAGGACTATTAATGCGTGTTTTATCTAAGTTGATTTATGTAAGCAAAAATCATTTATCCATTAATCTTTTAGAAAAACTGAAAAATTCTTATTCAAAAAATATAGAAATAATTTTTCAAGATTCAATTGAAAATGAATTTGAAAACATAAAAAGGCTTAGCAAAACAAAATCTGAAATAATTAATAATTTAGATTTTACTCCACGTATTTTTAATAGAATTACACTAAAAGATAATACAACATATATTGTACAAGGAAATGCAAATTATCTTTATGAAATAAATAAAAATATTTTGTCTTGTAAAAAATTCAAAAACATAAAAATCGTCAATTGCATAAGCATAAATATGTGGGATGACTATATTTCAAACAAAAAACTTCTTCCAATATTGCAGAAAAGTAGACTAATAAGTTAGCTACTTTCCTTTTACTTTGTAAATTTTATTTTTCTTTTTTCATAATATTAAATAAATTATTTTTGCAACTTGTAAAATTTTTAATATTGTGTTATATATATGTGAGATTACAAAATATATTTACAAAATTAGGGGGATTTCCATTGGAAAGATTTGAAATTAAAGGAAATACATCACTTAATGGTGAAGTAACAATCGGCGGTGCAAAAAATGCAACCGTTGCTATTTTGCCTGCTTGCTTACTTGTTGACGGAATAATTACTTTAGAGAATGTTCCAAACATAAGTGATGTTAAAGATATATGCGAAATACTTGTAGACATGGGTGTAAAAGTAACTTGGACAGATGAACATACTCTACAAGTAGACGCTAGAAAAATTGAGAAAACAGATGCTTCTCTAGAATTAACTAGCAAATTCAGAGCATCTTATTATTTACTTGGAGCACTACTTGGCAGATGTCAAAAAGCACAAGTAGGTTTTCCAGGAGGATGCAAACTAGGTGCAAGACCTATTGATCAACACATAAAAGGTTTCGAAGCACTTGGTGCACATGTTGATGATACACAAGGAAAAATAGCAGCAGAATGTACAGAATTAAAAGGAGCATCAATTTATTTTGACGTTGTTTCTGTAGGAGCCACTATCAATTTAATACTTGCATCAGTTCTTGCAAAAGGCACAACAATACTTGATAATGTTGCAAAAGAGCCACACATAGTAGATGTAGCCAACTTTTTAAATACAGTTGGAGCAGATATTAGAGGTGCAGGTACAGATACAATAAGAATAAACGGAGTCGATCATTTGTCAGGGAACTATACATACTCAATCGTTCCTGACCAAATTGAAGCTGGCACATTTATGCTTGCAGCAGTAGCAACACACGGAAACATTCTTATAAAAAATTGTATCCCAGAGCACTTGGATTCGCTTTCAGCAAAAATAACTGAAATGGGTGGAACCATAGAAAACTATGGAGATTCGTTAAGAGTAATTGGAACAGATGTAATAAAACCAGTCAACATCAAAACACTTCCATACCCAGGCTTTCCAACAGATTTGCAACCTCAAATTGGAATTTGCTTAGCAATTGCAAATGGCACAAGTATTATTAATGAAAGTATATGGGAATCAAGATTCCAATATACCGAAGAGCTTAATAAAATGGGAGCCAAAATAACTGCACAAGGAAAAACAGCAGTATTTGAAGGAGTACAAGAATTATATGGTGCTCCAATATATGCTTCTGATTTAAGAGCAGGTGCTGCGTTAATAGTAGCAGGAATAATAGCCAAAGGCACAACCGAACTATACAATATACATTATATAGATAGAGGTTACGAAAAAATAGAAGATAAGTTTTCAAAACTCGGAGCAAATATCAAAAGAATAAAGGAATAAATAAGTATGTTTAAATTTTGTAACTTATATAGTGGTAGCTCTGGTAATTGTTCTTTTATTGAAACAGAAAATGCCAAGGTACTAGTTGACATGGGCGTTTCAAATAAAAAGCTTGAAGAAGGATTAGCCTCATTAAATATAAGTGCAGATGATATTGATGCAATAATTGTTACACATGAACATTCAGATCACGTAAAAGGAATTCCAGTAACATTAAAAAAGCACGATATTCCTGTATATGCTAATGAAAAAACTTTTCAATATATGAAAGAAATTTTACCTGAAGAAAAAAGAAAATATTTTAAAACTGGAGAAGACTTCGAAATTAAAGATTTACGAATTCATTCATTTGCTATACCACACGATGCCGCAGATCCTTGCGGATTCACAATCTCACATGGTAATCAAAAAATAAGTATCGCCACAGATATTGGGCATATTGAAAATAATCTAATAGACAATTGCGTAGGAAATGACTTTGTGTTGATTGAATCTAATTACGAGCCAGACATGTTAAAATGTTCACGTTATCCATACCTTTTAAAAAGGCGTATTCTAGGACCAGATGGACATTTATCAAATGAAGATGCCTCAAACTTCATTTGTACATTAAGCAAAAACGGAGTACATAATTTTATGCTTGGCCACTTAAGCAAAGAAAACAACGTGCCAGAACTAGCATATCAAACAGTAGCAACAGGATTAATGGATAGTATTGATATCAACAAGATTAGCTTAAGTGTAGCAGATAGAGAAATCCCAAATCCAGTAATTGACATAGCATAATCAAATATATAGTGTGATTAAACTATGTTATTTAATAAAATATCAAAATTATTGCTTATAAAAAACAATAATTTTGATACTTTAAGTCTAAAATCCTAAATCAAAAAAATTTAAAATAAGATAGGAAGTTAAGTATTGATGTGTAAGATATACATCAATACTTTTTGTATATGTTTACTTGCTATAAAAATAACAAGTAAAATTTTTGTAGGGAAAATGATTTGATAAATTTAGAAGAAATCAAATAAAAAGAAATTTGGGGCTTTCCTTTCTATAGATTGCAATAAATACTATTTATATATTCAATAAAGGGGTTTGTGTTTTTGAAACATCTTGACATATTTGAAATGATCAAGAAAATGAATTTACATTTTCCCTACAAAAGTAATAACTAATTTGAAATAATTCTTTGGATTTTTTTAGAAATGATTATTTCGATAGTTGTTTTGATAAATATAAAACTCGAAATAAACATTAAAAATAGAAGTATAAAAATCATAAATTGATTTCCTAAAATTCATTGTATAGAGATTTGAACTTTTAAAACTAAATTTAAATAGTTTATAAAATTCTTAAATCTATAAATATTAAATAGTTTATGGTACAAGTTCAATCTATACAATGATCAGCAACTTGATAAACACAATGAATGTTTATGCCCTTATTTTAAATTCAATATGACATCTTGTCAATAGATTTTTCAAAACTTTTCAGACTTTTCATTGACATATTTTGACAATTTTAATCCTCGATTTTCAATAAAAAACACAATGTAGCATAAATCGACTTTTTATGATATAATACTGCTATTCATTTAATTACCAGAAGGGACAAAAAATTATGAGAATGAAATTCAAGCCATGGGCAAGAAACGAATTAGAAACAAGCTCATTTTATATAGATAATCCACAAGATTTTAAGAATAAGTGGAAAACACAATTCCAAAATGAAAATCCACTCCACTTAGAACTTGGATGTGGCAAAGGAAATTTCATAGCTAAACTTTCGCACGATAATCAGCAAATTAATTACATAGCAGTTGACCTTGTAGATGCAATGCTTGGAATGTGCAAACGCAATGTGGAAGCGGCTTATGGCATTAGAAAGTCAACAGATGCAGAGCAAGTTGAAAACGAAATTGAAAAACAAAAAGTTGTAAAGAATCTTAAAATTACACGTTATGATATTTTACGAATTTCAGATATCTTTGGAGAAGAAGATAAAATCGAGAGAATTTACATCAATTTTTGCAATCCTTGGCCACGTGGAAAGCATCATAAAAAAAGGCTAACACACGAAAGGCAACTCGAACAATATAAGAAATTTCTTCATGGCTATATTTTCTTTAAGACAGATGATGAAGAACTTTTCGATGATTCCATAAAGTATTTTGAAAACACTGGCTATGAGATTACTAAAACGACAAGAGATTTAGCGAGTGAAAGTTGCTTTTGGAATGGGGAAGAGAATATAAAAACTGAGCATGAGAAAATGTTCGAAGAGCAAGGAATCAAAATCAAGGCACTAATTGCAAAAGTAAAATAAAATTAAATTAAGTTAAGTTATATAAAGCCATATATTAAGTTATGAAAAAATTCTTAGGTTTTCTCGTTTCGGGCTTTGGCTACTAAAAATTGCTCCGGGGACCCTAACCCAGGCGGAGCAATTTTTTAGCGTAGCCATCGGTAATCAAGGAAGATCCGACCAGCCCTCAAGCTTCGAAAAACACGAATTTTTAATAACTTAATATATGGCTTTTAATTAATTAAATCTTTAAATATTTCCACTACCTTGAATTTGAATTCGTAGCCCTGATTTTGCTTAGTGATGAGGGCGTAGTCCTCTTCGCTTAAATTTTCGCGAAGCAAATCCTTGGATTCTTCTGGCACTATGCCAGTTTTTGTATCAACGAAACAAAGCGAAGGATACATCACACACCACCAATTATGACCTTCAGCATTTCCTAATTTTACTTCAAGAGCATCATATTTTCCCTTTGGCAACTCTATATCTCCATAATTCTTCTTTGGAAATTCATCCTTGCAAATTTCGATTTGTGCTGTATAATTACAGCCATTTTTTTGAAGAATATCATTTGTAATTTTTTCAAATTGTTCTTTGTTTTCCTTTGCCTTTTCCATGGCTTCCTTCTTAGATTTACAACCTTTGCTTATTTCTTGCATATATTTTAATAATGAATCTCTTACTTCGTATTTCACTTGTTGATCTTTTATGCTATCGCTATTGGCTAATATATGTAGCCTAAAAATATTGTTTTCCAAATCTTTTGATACACTATTTGCGTAACTATAAATGCCGATGTTTATCGAAAGTATTAGAGTTACAATTACTACTCTTATGAAATTCTTGCGATATTTTTCCGTAAACCTTAAAAATCTTTTTATAATATTTTTTCTATGAAAATCATTGCAATATTTTTCCGTAAACTTAATTATTTTTTTCATAATACCCAAAACCTCCAAATTTATTTATGTAGATACTACTATTGTTAACCTTTTTCCAAACTTTAAACACAAATTTTTTAAAATGTTTGACTATTTAATTCATTTGATATATGATAGAGTACGTAAAACTTATGGCATGAAATGTCTATCGTGACTGAAGCCGTGAAATACATTTATAGGAGTTAAAAGATGGACGAGAAACTAAAGCAAGTTAAAGAAATCGTTGAAAAATACGATCAAAAACAATTATTAAAAGCATATGAGCGTTTACAAACAGAAGAAGAAAAACAAAAATTTTTGGATAGTATACTTACTATCGATTTTCCTCAATTGGAAATGTTATTTAAGAATAGTAAAGAAAAGCCAATTTTTGAAGAGTCAAAAATTGCGCCTATTGACTATGTCGAAAAAGATAAACTTTCTAAAGAAGAATATGATGAATACAATAAAATTGGAACTGACCTCATAAAAAAAGGAAAGTTAGCAGTTGTTACAATGGCTGGTGGACAAGGCACAAGACTTGGACATAATGGTCCAAAGGGTACTTTCGATATTGGTCTTGATTCACATAAGTCAATTTTTGAGATTTTGTGCGATACAATAAAAAGAGGTGCTAAAGAATATGGGGTTGATATTCCTTGGTACATAATGACAAGTGAAGAAAACAATGCTGATACAGTTAGCTTTTTTGAGGACCATAATTATTTTGGATACCCAAAGAACAATATTATGTTCTTTATTCAAGGCAAATTTCCAATGCTTGATACAAATGGAAAAATTTTAATTGACACAAATGGTCAAATTAAAGAAGCATCTGATGGACATGGCGGTGTGTTCCGTTCTTTGTTAAAAGATGGAATGTTATATGACATGAAAACAAGAGGCGTTGAGTGGGTATTTGTAGGTGGTGTTGACAACGTACTTGTTAAGCCAATTGACCCAATTATAATTGGACTTTCTGTAAAGAAAAATGTTCTTGCTGCTGGCAAGAGCCTTGTAAAAGCATACCCTCAAGAGAAGGTGGGAGTGTTCTGCAAGAGAGATGGAAAGCCTAGTGTTATCGAATATTCTGAAATTTCTCCAAGAATGGCTGAAGAAACAGATGAAAATGGAAACTTAAAATATGGAGAATCACACATTCTTTGCAATTTGTTTAGTGTTGAGGCTATTGATAAAATTAGTCAAAAGAAGCTTCCATACCATATTGCTTTCAAAAAAGCAAAATGCATTGACGAAAACGGAAACTTGATTGACCCTGAAAAGCCTAACGCATATAAATTTGAAGCATTTTTGTTTGACGCTTTTGAAAGTCTAGATGACATTGCAATTTTAAGAGTAAAGAGAGAAGAAGAATTTGCACCTGTTAAAAATGCAGAAGGTGTTGATAGCCCAGCAACTGCAAGAGAATTGTACATTAATTATTTTAAGAACCACAAGGAGGAATAATTAATGGAGAGTTATTTAGAAAAATACAATGAATGGCTAAATTCTGACCAGTTTGATGAGCAAACAAAGTCAGAACTTAGAGCAATAAAAGATGATAAAAAAGAAATTGAAGATAGATTTTACAAAGAACTAGAATTCGGCACAGCTGGATTAAGAGGCGTAATGGGCGCAGGCACAAATAGAATGAACAAATACACTGTTACTCGTGCAACTCAAGGCTTGGCAAACTTCATAATAAAGCAAGGAGTACAAGGTAAAGGCGTTGTTATTTCGTATGATAGTAGAAACAATTCTAAAGAATTCAGTGAGGAAACTGCTCTTACATTAAATGCAAATGGTATTAAAACCTATGTGTTCGAATCTTTAAGACCAGTGCCAGAGCTTTCGTTTGCAGTAAGAGAATTGAATGCTACTGCAGGAATAATGATTACTGCAAGCCACAATCCTTCAAAATATAATGGCTACAAGGTATATTGGGACGATGGTTCACAAATTGTTCCACCACAAGACAAGCAGATAATTGATGAAGTTCAACATACAGACTTTTCACAAATAAAAACGATGAAAAAATCAAAAGCCGTTGCAGATGGACTTTATGTTCAAATTGGAAAAGATGTTGACGACAAATTTATAAATAAATTAAAATCTTTGGTTATCAATCCAGA
>CAYWAH010000026.1:11072-16739 GCA_964456505.1 uncultured Clostridium sp.
TGCGAAGCAACAGCATATTACAAGAGCAAAGGAATTTCTCTTTGGGAACAAATGCAAAATATCTATAAAAAATATGGATATTATAAGGAAACTCAGGTTTCTATTGTACTTGAAGGTGTTGATGGCGCTCAAGAAATAAAGGACAAAATGGATAGAATGAGAAATAATCCTCCAACAAAACTTGCAGGATTTGATGTGCTTGAAGTTAGAGATTATGAAAAGCACACAATTGTAAGAAAGAATGGGGAAAAGGTCGAAACAGATTTGCCTACATCTAATGTTCTTTATTATGAACTTAATGATAATAATTGGTGTTGTGTTAGACCTTCTGGTACAGAGCCAAAGATTAAGTTTTATATTGGAGTAAAGGGTTCTTCAGATGAAGATGCAAATAGCAAACTTGAAGAACTTACAAATGCAATGAAGAAATTGGTAGAGTAAAAAGCAAGTTGTATATTAAATTAGCATAGTAAAAAAGCCATATAGTATTTTATTTTTTGCCTTTACCGGATTATGCTTTTTTGATGTCACAAAATTCACCTTTTTCAAAGGTGAATTTTGGACTACTGATTTGAAAGTATAATCAATCGCCCTTCGCTTGCGCTTCGGTTGCTCGCTGCGCAGGCTTAAAAAATAAAAATGCTATATGGCTTTTATATAAATGTTCCAGTAGCTCAGTTGGATAGAGCAGCGGTTTCCTAAACCGTGTGTCGGAGGTTCAAGTCCCCTCTGGAACACCAACTTTATTTTTTATCTGAAATTCTATAATAACTTTTAAAATAATAGATCCAAAATGGAGTGTTGTTTTCTTCAAGAAGCTTATCAATAATTTCCTCTTTTGAACGGAAGAAATTATACTTCAAAATAAGCATTTGTTTTTTATTAAAAAAGGCTTTAAGCAATAAAAAATCATTCATATCTAGTGAAAAATTTTTGCTCTTCTGCAAATGTGAACAAGTGAAAAATTTACAAGACAAATTCTGCGTAGCACAAGATTTATCATCCTTTAAGTACTTGCACTTTTGCTTGTTCATAATAAATGAAGGGTAGAAAAAGTTATCAGTATATTCAAAAGAATAACAACAACCATCGTATTGGTCAATATATTTATGATTTCTAGTAGCGCTACATTTGTTATCACAAAAATCGCAAGGATTTTTCTCTTTCCAGATTTTATCAAGAGCATCAAAAACTCTATCATAAATAAACACATATCTATCTCTCAAATTGCTGATATGTATAGCCTTTAGAGCGGTAATTACATCATCACAATAATTTGAAATCACATAACGAACTTTAAGATTATCTTTCTCTGTAAAAAATGATACCTCAGAATTATATAAATTGCAAAGCGTTTTAATGCACTGAACGCTATAATTAAAATCATTTTTAAAATCTATTTTTAAAGCATAATTTTTTTCTTTATATTTTCCATTCAAAGCAAAAGTAATTGTTTTTAAGTCATTATCACATTCTTTTTCATCTAAAATCACACTAGAATCATTTAACTTTATCAAAGCAAAGCCTCCTTGTACTATATTCTAGAAGAAATAATGAATAATGTCAATTAAATTATATAAGAAAAGATATAAAAACAAGCAATTATTGAAAGTCACCAATTCTGAAATTAGCTACAGATCTTAAGCCTTCTAAAAAAACATTAAAGAAAAATTTCAATAAATATAGCAAGAATTTCTCCCGTCAAAAATATGATTTTTTTGACAAAAAAAATACTATATGTTATAATTATACCAATTTGATGATTGGAGGAATTAAACTTAAGGAATTAAGTAAACCTAAGATGATTAAAAATGTTAAAGTAAAAAAAGTTATTTCTAAAACTAGAAAGCTTGTAAAAGTTTCTACAATAACTATTTTGTCAGTAGTATTGATTTTAGGAATAATTCAATTTGCCTACAGACAAACATATAGTGTAAGTTTAAATGGACAAGTTATAGGTTATACAAACAACAAATTTGCATTGCAAAAAAGAATCAATGATTACATATCTGGAAAAAACGAAGATGCAGAATTTGTAAAAATCAACGAATTACCAACTTACGAATTATGTTTATTAAAGAAAAACATTCAAACAAACGATGATGAAATATTTTCTAAAGTAACTGAAGGCTCAACTAAATATTATAAATATTATGCAATAGCAGATTCTGGAGAAGAAAAAGTTTACATAGACACATTCGACAATGCACAAAATGTAGTCAACCAATTGAAAGAAAAAGATAGTGCAAACAAAGACAAATTAACAATTGTTGAAAAATATGCTACAGCAATGGCTACAATATCATCAGTAAACGATTCAATAAACACACTATACCAAAAGAAATACACACCTGTTGCAACAAGAACAGCATCAAGTGTATACCAAAATATTGGCACAAAAGTTGAAAGTGGCACACAATATACAACAAACCTAGGAGTTACTTTAATAGAGCCCGTTTCAGGAACAATATCTTCTCGTTATGGATGGCGTTCAAGAGATAACCACCCAGGACTAGATATAGCAGCACCAAAGGGAACAGCCATCAAAGCGGCTGCAGGTGGTACAGTAGTATTTGCAGGAAGAAATAGTACTTATGGCGGATATGGAAATATAGTAGTAATTCAAAGTACATCTTCAGTTGTAATAAGATATGGACACTGCTCAAAGTTATATGTAAAAACAGGCGAGCAAGTTGTTCAAGGACAAGTTATTGCAGCGGTTGGATCAACTGGTTTATCAACAGGTAACCATTTGCATTTTGAAATTAGATACAATGGCAAAACAGTAAACCCACAAAACTATGTATACAAAGGCAGATAGAATATAGCAAAGGCGGAGCTTTTAAAGTTCCGCTTTTAAGTTTGCAAAATAATATAAGGGAAAATAATAAAGTAGTAAAATCTTCTTTCAAAAATTCTTAGGTTTTCTCGTTTCGGGCTTTGGCTACTAAAAGTTGCTCCGGGGACCCTAACCCAGGCGGAGCAACTTTTTAGCGTAGCCATCGGTAATCAAGGAAGATCCGACCAGCCCTCAAGCTTCGAAAAACACGAATTTTTTCAATAAGATTTTACTACTTAATATAAATTAGCAGCATACTTGATTTTTTACTGTTTCGATTTCGCTAGCACTTACAAGTGCCGCAGGCTTATAATAGCCTTTTTCTTTTGCAACTTTGAAAAGTTCATACTGATAACTCTCATCATCATCTCTAATCTGTTGAAAAGCCTGTCTTAATTCTTCATTTTCTGTTTCACAAATTGCTAATTCATAAGAAGAAAGCTCAGCCTTTACACCAGATAAAATATCGTTAACCATTGCTTTTTCGTCCATTAAAAATCCTCCTTTTTAAAATTAGTCTTTTAAGAATGCAATAAGTTGTTGCTTCACGTTTAAAGTATCTTGCTCTCTTTGAGTAAAAATATCCTTTACTTCAGGGTCAACAGCCTTATTAGCATAATCTTTCAATTTTGCATTTGCTGTAGTTGCACTGCCAATTAAATGACGTAAATTTTGTAATTCCATTTGTGATAAATTAGACATTTTAAAAAATTCCTTTCTATAAATCTTAAATTATTTTTAACACATTCGCAAAAAAATATACCAAAACATTTACAAAAAACAAATAATAATATAAAATACAAGTGAAATATTTTTACATGATAAATAACAAATGAAAAAGTCAAACTAATCAATAGTATTGCCAATATAAAAATCAAAATAAAAACAAACGAACAACAATATCAATGATAATCTAAAAAAATCAATAAGGTTCATGGGAAAGCCTTTCAAAATCCCAAATATTTTTTACAAGGAATTTGTAATGAAAAAAACAAAAGCAAAAAGAATAACAATAATAGTGCTAATACTTGTAATTGTTGCATTTTTAGTTACAACCATCGCATTATATTTTGCAAATTTGCAAGTTCGCACATGGATGGACGAGAAAATTTTTAGAAAAACAATAAACGATGCAAAGCTTCCAACAATCGAAATTGAAGATGAAAAGAACAGCACAATAGTTGCCTATGGAAACAATATTGCAAAATATTCGAACAACGTTCTTACAATATATGATTCCAACGCAAACAAAAAATCAGAAATTAATATAAATGTAGAAAAACCAGAAATCGTGTCGAATGGAAACTATTTGCTAATAGCAGACCAAGGTCAAAATGATGCTTATCTAATTTATAGAGAAAGTTTACAATGGAAAAAAGAACTTGATGGAAAAGTATCAAAAATTTCGTTAAATAGAAATGGAGCAGTTGCAGTTGCTTTGTCTGAAACATCGTACAAAACAGTTATTGTAATGTATGATATTACGGGCGATGAAGAATTCAAAACATATTTGTCAACAACAATCGCCTCAGATTTAGCAATATCAGATAATGGAAGATATTTGAGCTTTATCGAAGTTGACACGAGTGGAGCCACATTAAAATCAAAAGTTCAAACCATCTCAGTCGAGAAGGCGAGAGCCAATGAAGAAAATTCTATGAAGGTTGCGCTTGAAGAGCAGGTAAATACTCTTTTGGTAAAATTGCAATATAAAAATGATGATTTAATAATACTTGCGGACAATGGCGTATATACTTATGATAACAATGAATCAAAAAAAGTAATTGACAAAAGCGATGATACGACATTTTCCGACAACAATTTAAACGGATATGTTTGTTTTGTAAAAGAAACGAAAGATGGAAACGAACTTGATATAGTAAATCCATTTAATGTAGACAAACCAATAGTGTACAATTTAAAGGATTCGGCAAAAAGCATTTGTACATCGAGAAATGTAATAGCAGTAAATGTTGGAAACGAAATAGATTTTATTGATAGAAGCGGAATTCTAATAAAAAAATATACATCTTTGAAAAACGTAAAAGATGTAATTGTTGGAGAAAATATTGCCGGAATTGTTTACAAAGACAGAGTTGAAATTGTGAATTTGTAAAAAGGGGGAAAGCAAAATGATAATTGATTGTATAGTAATTATTTTCTTGATAGTCGAAATTATTATTGGAAGAAATAGGGGCCTAGCAGCATGTTTGATAAGCATATTGTCATTAATAATCGCACTAGTATTAGCAATATTATTCTATAAGCCTGTTGGAAATTTTGTAATGGAAAACACGCAAGTAGATGACAATTTAGAAAACGTAATTTACCAAAACATTCCAATGAGTAACACAGATGTTGGAGTAGAGAATGATTCGAAATTGCCAACCACAATGAAAACATACATAAACAACAAAGCCCAAACCATAAACGAAGAAAAAGAAAAACAAATGCACGAGTTGGCATACAATTTAACAGTACAAATCGTTTATATTGTAGCTTTTGTAGCAATATTCTTAGTTGCAAAAATAGTATTGAGACTTTTGAAATTCATATCAAAATTGGCAAACAAATTGCCAGGACTAAAGCAAATAAACCACGTTGGTGGTGCAATATGTGGCTTGATTGAAGGTGTAATTACAATATACATAATTTTCGCAGTAATATCAGCAATGTCACCAATACTTGTAAATACACCAATACTTGAACAAATTGACAAATCAGTAATTTCAAAAGAAATGTACAACAACAATTTAGTAGTAGAAAAAATTACAGGAAAACAAGGATAGAATAAACGTAATAAAATAAAAAGCCCGATGGGCTTTTTA
>CAYWAH010000027.1:0-16668 GCA_964456505.1 uncultured Clostridium sp.
ACCAGCTTCTAGTAATTGTTTCATTGCAACTACTGCCATTTTTGTTTCCTCCTTTTTGTTTTTTCCTCCACAAGTTTCATAGTTCCATGCAACTTTATTTTTACCATCAAATTTCTAATATTTTTAATTTATTTATAATCATTAATTATTTAATAAGAAAAAATATCAATAATTATAAAAATTTTCTTAACAAATTTCATATAAAATTCTAATATAAGAAATCTGATATTGCGTAAAAAATAAAGCACCTACACGGTTCTCAACTTATGTGCGTATTTTTCAACATGTACCATTATAACAGAAAAAAACTCTTTTGGCAAGAGTTTTCTTAAATTTTCTGTATATAAATAGAAAATAATTATTTAGTATGTTCCATTTGATAATCATTGTATGCATCACTCATATTTACATCATATACATTTCTAAGTTTATCCATCTCAATTATTTGAGTTCTGGACTTGTAAGAAAAAGTAATAATCAATGATGTAAGAATAATTAGTATAGCTAAAATTGTATATATTACAATTGCAGTTGCAGAACCTCTTTCACTTTTCATTTGTTTATTCCTTTCACAAATTAAATTTTTATAATTTCTATATTGAAAAAGCATTATTTTTTTCAATATTCATTTACATTTTGCAACTTTATTTTTGGGTATTTGTCTTTTTTGCCAAATTCTTCTTTGCTGTACTTGATTTAGTTTTGCTTGTGGATTTTGCTGATGCTTTCTTTGTTGAACTTCTTTTGGTTTTTGCAGTTGTACTCTTTTTGGTTTTACTGCTCTTTGCTCTGCTTGTTCTCTTTTTTGGCTTTGTATCACTTGGCTCCCATTTTTCGCCATCCTTAGGTTTGTCCCATGAGATATAGTTGCATGGATTTTCTTCTTTTTTATTATTCTTTGAACAAATATAATAATTTTTTCCTCTTGATGTTTTTCTAACATAAACCGTTGACCCACATACTGGGCAAGGAACATCAATTTTATCTGCATATGGAATAATGTTTTTGCAATCAGGATATCCAGAGCATGCTAAAAATTTACCATATCTTCCATATTTAATAACCATTGGTCTTCCACATTTTTCACAAGTAATATTACTTACCTCATCTTTTACTTGTACATGTTCAAGTTCCTTATCAACCTTTTCAACTTCAGCTTCAAAAGGTCCATAGAAATCACGAATAACTTTTTTCCATTCTTCTTTGCCCTCTGAAACTTTATCAAATTGGTCTTCAATGTTTGCAGTAAATTCAACATTAACTATGTTTCCAAAATTTTCAACCAATAATTTGTTTACTGTTTTTCCAAGTTCTGTTGGTACAAGTTTTTTATCTTTTCTTTCTACATAATGTCTATCACATATTGTAGAAATAATTGTTGCATATGTGCTTGGGCGTCCTATTCCTTTTTCTTCAAGAACTTTTACAATGCTTGCTTCAGTATATCTTGCAGGTGGTTCTGTAAAGCTTTGTTTAGATTCTATTTTTTCTTTTTTAACAATTTCATTTTCTACTAATTCAGGTACTGATTCAATATCATCTTCATCACTCTTAGAATCTTTGTCTTCTACATATAAAGTCATAAATCCCTTAAATTTAAGTGTTTGGCCTGATACTTTGAAATTATAGATAGATGAATTTTTGTTTTCCATTGCATCAATATCTGCACTTATTGTATCATATACAGCATTTGCCATTTGGCTTGCAATAAATCTATTGTAAATTAATCTATACAATTTATATTGGTCAGATGTTAATGAATCTTTTATTGATTCAGGATCTAGATCAACAAATGTAGGTCTTATTGCTTCGTGCGCATCTTGTGAGCCAGATGCCTTTCTATAATATCTGTTTTCATAATAATTTGCTCCAAATTTAGAAGTAATTACCTTCTTAGCAACTGCCCTAGCCTCTTCAGATATTCTAGTTGAATCTGTTCTCATGTAAGTTATCAAACCAACATAACCTTTTTCAGGAATTTTTACACCTTCATATAATCCTTGTGCAACATTCATTGTTCTTCTTAATTGGAATCCCAATTTTCTTGAAGCCTCTTGTTGCATTGTACTTGTTGTAAATGGTGGAGCAGGGCTTCTCTTCTTTGTTCCTTTTTTTACACTTGTAACAACATATTTTGCATTCTCAATATTTTTTAATATTTCATCAACTTCTTCTTTTTTATGAAGTTCAATCTTTTTACCATCTATTCCTGCAAATCTTGCTTGAAATTTATCATCATTTTTTGAAAGAATTGCATATATGTTCCAATACTCTTCTGGAACGAATTTTTCTATTTCGTCTTCTCTTTCGCAAATTAATCTAACTGCAACAGATTGAACTCTTCCAGCAGAAAGACCCCTTCTTACTTTTTTCCAAAGTAATGGACTTATTTTGTAACCAACAATTCTATCCATTACACGTCTTGCTTGTTGAGCATCTGTTAAATCCATATCAATTTTTCTAGGTTCTTTTATGCTTTTCTTTACAGTGTCTTTAGTAATTTCATTAAATGTAACTCTGCATAAAGAATCTGTAGGTATTCCTAAAATATATGCTAAATGCCAAGCAATTGCTTCTCCCTCTCTATCAGGGTCGGTTGCAAGATATATTTCATCTGCTTCACTTGCATCTTTTTTTAATTCTTTTATTAAATTTCCTTTTCCCCTAATATTAATATATTCAGGTTCAAAATCATGTTCAATATCAATTCCTAATTTTGATTTTGGTAAATCTCTAACATGTCCAACTGAAGCAACTACTTTATATCCATTTCCTAAAAATTTCTTTATTGTATTTGCCTTTGATGGAGATTCCACAATTATAAGTTTATTTGCCATAATATTTTAGCCTTTCATTTATAGTAATTTTATTTATCCTTTATGCATTCACATATTTCTGAATAAATTTTATCTTCAACGTTTTTTACAGATTTTGATTTTGCAATCTCACCCATTAATTCCAATTTAGATTTGTCATTAATAATATCTTCAATTGTTTCATTAATTATTTTATCATTCAAATCTTTGTCCAATATAACTTTTGCAGCTCCAAGATTTTCAAGTACTCTTGCATTATATTCTTGGTGGTTTTCAGCAGCATAAGGAAATGGAATAAATATTGCACCTTTTCCAACCTTTTCTATTTCAGTAACTGTCATTGCACCACTTCTTGAAACTACTAAGTCACAAATGTTCATCATTTCATCCATATTATATATGTAAGGAACAATTTTTACATTTTCAATTTTTTTAATATCAATGTGATTTGATTCTAGTTCTCTCTTTACAATTGCATATTGACCTTTTCCAGTTGCCCACATTATTTCATAATCAAGTTTTTTATTATGTTCAATAAGCTTTGTAAAACTAATATTTATACTTCTAGCGCCTTGGCTTCCGCCAAAAACTAAAACTAATGGTTTATTTATGTCAAATCCAAGTTCAGATTTCTTTTTATTTATTTCTTCTTTTGAATATTTGAAGTCAATATCTCTTGCTGGTGTACCAGTATAAACGACATTTACATTTTTGTCAAATCTTTTTTCTGCTTCTTCAAATCCAACAAAAATTCTGTCTGCCTTTTTTGAAAACATTTTTGTTGCTTTTCCAGGTAATGCATTACTTTCATGAATTACATAAGGTATCTTTAATTTTTGTGCAGCCATGCATGCAGGTACACAAATATATCCACCTGTACCAATTATAATATCCGGATTAAATTTTTTTATTATTTTTGTTGCTTTTCCAATTGAACCAATTGTATGAAATAACTTTGCAATTGACTGAAAAGAGAAACTTCTCGAAAGTCCATAGCAATTTAATTTTACTAATTTATATCCTGCTCTTGGCACCAAATCATTTTCAAGTCCACGTTCTGTTCCAAGAAAAATTATTTCTGAATTTGGTTCTTCTTTTTTTATTTTGTTTGCAATTGCAATTCCTGGATTAATATGTCCACCAGTTCCTGCTGCAGCAATTACTGCTTTCATATCTGTTCCTCCTTTCTATTTTCTATGCTTTCTTTGCATTTCTTGAAACATTTAAAAGTAATCCAATAGATGCTAATAAAATAATCAATGATGTTCCACCATAACTTAATAGTGGTAATGAAATACCAGTATTTGGTATTGAGTTTGTAACAACTGCAATATTTAAAATTGCTTGTGTTGCAATTAAAGTGGTAATTCCAATTGCAATTAAGCTTTCATATAAGTTTCTTGCCCTAATTGAAATTAACACACCTCTTACTGTAAATACTGCAAATAATATTAGTACAAATGTACATCCAACAAATCCTAATTCTTCTGCTAATATTGCAAAGATAAAATCATTGTGTGCTTCAGGTATGTATAAATATTTTTGTTTACTCTTTCCAAGTCCTACGCCAAATAATCCTCCAGATCCTATTGCATATAATCCTTGAATTGTCTGATAAGCAGTTGTACTATAATTATTCCAAGGGTCAAGCCATGCTTGAACTCTACTCGTTCTAAAAGTACCTCCTCCAGAACTTATTTTGCTATGAATTGCTCCATATCCTATTCCACCAAATCCAAGTGCTAATAAAAGCAACCTTCCTATATAAGTCCATTTGCATCCTGCCATAAACATCATAACAATAGAAATAAGAGTTATAATAATTCCTGCACTTAAGTGATCTTGAACCTTATATAAAATAAGTACAGGTATTGCAGTAAGAATCATTGGTAACAAACACATTTCCCAAAAACTATCAAATTTTCTAGTTTTATCTGTATAATATCCTGCAAAAAATAATATTAACAAAATCTTTGTAATTTCAGATGGTTGAATTTGAATTCCAACATTTATCCATCTGTTTGCACCATTAATTGTTAAACCTATTTTTGGAATTTTAACAGTAAACAAAAGTAAAACCCCAATCACATACCATATTTTATAATGTTTTTTTAATCCTTTGAGTGGCATAAATGTAACAAAGGTCATTAGTACTAGCCCTAGGATTGCTGCTACTGCTTGTGTTTTGAAATATTTATAGCTATCATTATATTTTGCTAAAGCAGAAGGAGCACTTGCTGACAAAACCATAACTAAGCCAAGTGATAAAAGTAGAAGTACAGTTATTAGCAAAATCATATCTATTCTATTATTTGAATTTGTCTCAATCGTTTCTCTCTTTTTTAATTGTGGCTTTGCCATTTCTCCTCCTTTCTTTTGTTATAAAATTTTTATTTTATACTGCCATTAATCCAATAATTGAAGCAACAAGTGTAACTAAACTAAATGTTGATACTATTTTATTCTCATTCCATCCACATAATTCCAAATGATGATGAATTGGTGCCATTTTGAAAACTCTTTTTTTAGTTTTCTTATAAACTGTAACTTGGATTATTACGGATAAAGTTTCTAAAACAGGTATTATTGCAATTATTAGTAAAAGCAAAGGTAATTTTAAGTAAAGTGCAATACCAGCAATTGCTCCGCCTAATAGTAATGAGCCTGTATCACCCATAAAAACATGTGCTGGATGTAAATTAAATAGTAAAAATCCTAGTGCTGTACCTGAAACAATACATCCAAAAATAGTTGTTTCTTTTACTTTCCATATTATTGAAATAACAGTTAAGCAAGTAAGTATAATTGTGGTTACACTTGTTGATAATCCATCTATTCCATCAGTTAAGTTCACTGCATTTGTTGTTGCTAAGATAACTATTATAGCAAAAATAAAGTATAACCAAACAGGTAATGTTACATATTTATCTGTAAATGGAATAAATATATCTGTTCCATTTTTAAATTTAAATACTAGCATTGAAACATAAATTAATGATATTGCCAAGAGACCACCCATTTTTGCTTTTGGACTTAATCCATCTGTATTATGTAAGATGACTTTTTTAAAATCATCTATAAATCCAATTATTCCAAAGCCAATTGTTACAAACACCATTGGTATTAATCTTGTAGCAATTTCTGGTTCATCAGCAGAATAATCAAAATATAAAAATGCACTTAATAATAATGTAGATATGATTAATATTATTCCACCCATTGTAGGTGTCCCTTTTTTATTTAAATGTGATTTTGGTCCATCTTCTCTTTCAGATTGACCTACTTTAAATTTTCTAAGTATTGGTATTACTATCATTGAAATAACCACGCTTGTAGCAAAAGACAACAATAGTATTTTCACTTGGAAGCTCATTTTTTATTCCTTTCTATTATCACTTATATGTTGTAAAAAATTAAATTTTAAAAATACGAAATGCAATTTATTTTTCAGTATGTCGCTTATTATTTATGTGAATTTTCAAACGTTATTTTTATATATTCCTTTTTATTTTCCTTCAATTATTTGTTTTATAATTACTCTTTCATCATAAGGATGTTTTACATGATTTATTTCTTGATATGTTTCATGTCCTTTTCCAGCAAGAACAATTATATCTAATTTATTAGCCATCTTAATTGCTTTTCTTATAGCTTCAGTTCTATCTACTATACACTCATACTTTCCGTTTGTCTTTTTAATTCCCTCTTCAATTTGTTTTACAATTTTTTCAGGATCTTCAGTACGAGGATTATCCGAAGTAATAATAGTGTAGTCTGCAATTTGACCAGAGATTTCACCCATTTGTGGTCTTTTAGCAGAATCTCTATCTCCTCCGCAGCCGAATACACTAATTACTCTTCCTCTAGTATATGATTTTACTGCTTGCAATATGCTTTGCAAACTCTTTGGAGAGTGAGCATAATCTATCATTATAGTTAAGCCTAATTTATTATCAACAAGTTCACTTCTTCCAGGAACACGTACTTCTTCCAAAGCCTTTTTAATGTTCTCAGTTTTTGCACCAAGTAAAGATGTTACGCAAATTGCTGCTAAACTATTATATACACTAAATCTTCCTGGTATGTATGTTTTGATTCTTTCATTTTTTCCATTTAGTTTTATTTTAAAGTCAACATAAGAATTTGTAATTGTAATATCTTTTGCAAGCAAATCTGCTTCATTATCAATTCCATAAGTTTTTATATCACAACTTTTTGCAAGTTCTGGTACTCTTATTGTATTTATATCATCAGCATTTACAAATCCACATTTGCACATAGAAAACAATTTTAATTTTGAATTAAAGTAATCTTCCATATCAGGATGTTCTTTAGGACTAATATGATCTTCTGAGAAATTTGTAAATACACCTATATCAAAATCACATCCATCAACTCTATGTAATTTCAGACTTTGTGAAGATACTTCCATTACTATTACTTGGCAACCATCTTCATACATTTGTGCAAACAATTTTTGTAATTTCAAACTATCTGGTGTAGTTCTATCACTGTCTTCCAATTTCTTACTTCCGCTATATGAAGCAATAGTTCCAACTAATCCAGTTTTTATTCCTTCTTCTTCTAATATTTTCTTTATCATAAAAGTTGTAGTTGTTTTTCCTTTTGTACCTGTTACTCCAACTAATTTAACTTTTTGTGATGGATTACCATAAAAATTGCAAGCGCATTTTGATAATGCAATTCTTGTATCAGGTACAGTAATTATTGTAACATTTTCAGGTATTGTTTTGACAATTTCTTTTGCCATGTCTTCATTTATTAAAATAACATCGGCACCGTTTTCTACCGCATTTCCTATGTATTGATGTCCATCTGTTTCAAAGCCTTTTATAGCTACAAACATATCTCCCTTTTGTACTTCTCTGGAATCACTTGTAATATTTTTTATGTCAAGTTCCAAGTTTCCCTTTCCTCTTAAGTTTTCAATTCCTGATAAAATTTGATTTAATTTCATAAATTTTAATCTCCTATCAAATCCATAGAATCCCTTATTTCTATGAATTTTGGCAATTTAAGCGAAACAAAAAATTATTTTCATTTTACTTTTCACAATTTTACATTTTCTATTATATACCTAACGAATTAAAAAAAACAAGATTATATCTAAATAATCTTATTTTTGTTTTTTTATTTGTTATATATTTCTAATTTTTGTGTAAATAGTTTATCTTTATATGTATACAAATTTACGTTACTATGTGCATTTACAATTTGTCTAGCTTTCCATAATCCAAATCCATGATTATTGGTATCTTCTTTTGTTGAGTAATTATTCTCAAATATCTTACTGCAATCTATATAATCATCACAACTATTTTTTATATAAATCAAATTTCTGTTATTTAATTTATCATATTTAAATTGAATCAAAACCTTCTTATCATTGCTCTTTTCTGCCGCTTCTATAGCATTATCCATAAGAATTCCAATTATTCTTGTAAGTTCAAAATCGTTTAAGTTGATTTTTTTCAAATCTGCATTTATATCAATTTGGGCTTTTATTCCATTATCTATAATAAATTTATATTTGTTATTAAGTATACTATAAATGCTAGGATTATTTATGTTCTTTCTATTTAGATCTTCTCCATTTTTTATACAACACCATTCATTTTTAAGTGAATTGAACATATCTGTTAATCCATTCATATCTTTCATAATTATATAGCCGTACATTGCTTGCAATATATTGCAAAAATCATGTTTGAAACTTTTTATTTCATTATAGCTGAATTTTAGTCTCTCTTCTTCATTTTCAATTTGAATTATTTTGTTTCTTTTCTTCAAAGTATCAACCAATAATAATACATTTAGACATAAAATAGCTAAGTTTAATATTCTAATAAAAATTATTTTCATTTTACATCCCCTCCTGCTTTTGACTTTATTTGGTATTTTATGGTAATTTTTTATTGCATTCAAGTAAATTTTGCTACAAATATTTCTATTATTTTCCAAAAGTTTTTATTTAATAATTTTATAGTATCATATTTTAAATGTCGATTGCAGTCGAATTTAGAGAGTATATATAAATTTTTAAATAATTTCAATTTAGCTTAATATTTATAATTTATGCTTATATTATTATTTATATTGATTTGTTTTGTTTTTTATTCAAACTTTTTATTATGTTCTATTGTCTTTTCTTTTATTGCATCAGTATATCCTGTTAATGCTGCAAATGGAGCAAACTGTGCGGCTCTTTCTTTTCTAGACATATGAGGATGTTTTTTTGAAACATGGTGTGGTAAATTTATAATATCTTCATATCTTGTTATATCATCATTCATGATGTCCTCCTATTTCTGAATTTCTTTCTATAGTAGTTCCACCTTCTTCAAAATTCATTCCTTTCAAAATTGCATTTTTTCCATATTTATTTTTTAAGTTAACCATAGTAGTTTGCAATCTCTTTTCCTTTTTTATTTTTTCAATGTTCTCTTTTTCATCGTCTTCTTCAAATAAATTTATTTGCTCGAAATTATCTTTACTTTTATCATCTGCTTTTTTTACATCTTCAGCTGTTATGTTTAATCTTCTAACATATAAATCCTTATTTGCTATTCTCTCAAAAAGTTTCACAGCATTTTCTCTTATAATTTTAGTAGACGATGTAGGCAATCCTAGATTTATTGTCCCATGGGAATGTTTTGGTACTGCTCTTTCATATCTATCAAGAGTAATTTCTCCATTATATTTTTTCCTTATCTTGTCATCTGTTAAATTTATGGTATCATAGCCTATTGTTATTACTATTTTATTTGTTTCCAGATTCTTTTTGGTTAAATCTAATGCAAGTAACTCTGCCATCTCTTTAATAATCAATTCTGTTTTTTCATAATCATATGGTTCATGAAGTACTTGTCCTGATGAAATACTATTACTTTCAGGCTTATATTCTTTTACATCTTTCATCAATGTATTTTCATAACCCCAAGCATGATCAATTAAAAGTTCAGCATTAACTCCAAAAATTTTATAAAGCAAATCTTCATTTTCAAGTGAGCATCTTGCAACATCACCCATTGTATACATTTTATTTTCTGCTAATCTCTTGCTGTATCCTCTTCCGACTCTCCAAAAATCTGTAATAGGTGTATGTCCCCAAAGCATTTTTCTGTAACTCATTTCATCAAGTTCCGCAATTCTAACGCCATTATCATTTGGCTTCATATGTTTAGCAACAATGTCCATTGCTATTTTTGCTAAATACATATTAGTCCCAATTCCAGCAGTTGCAGTTATTCCTGTTTCTTCATACACATTTTGTACCATCTTTGTTACAAGTTCTCTTGCAGTCATTTTGTAAGTCTTTAAATAGCTAGTAACATCTGCAAAAATTTCATCTATTGAATATACAAATATGTCATCTGATGATACATATTTCAAATATATATTATAGATGTTAGTACTATATCTCATATAATAAGCCATTCTTGGTTTAGCAATTATAAAATCAAGTTCAAGATTTTTATTTTTTTCAAGTTCATCATTAAAATAACTTTTGCCAGTAAATGTGTGATTATCTGCTTTTATTCTTCTTTCAAAATTAATCTCTTTTACTTTTTTTATAACCTCAAACAAACGTGCTCTTCCTGGTATACCGATATTTCTTTAAAGATGGGCTTACTGCCAAGCACACTGTTTTAGCGGTTCTTGATTCATCTGCCACAACCAGATTTGTATTTAGTGGATCTAGTTTTCTTTCATTACATTCGACTGAGGCATAGAAACTTTTTAAATCGATACAGATATAGGTCTTGTTTTCCATCTTTTCTCCTTTTGCGTTTAAAGCATAATTTGGATTTGGCGTTGTTGTGCTTCGGTGAAAAAGTGCTCAATGTGCAGCAAGCACACCTCGCACTTCTTTCGCCTTGCACGCCTAGCCAATTCCACAATTCTGCTTCAAACTTTGTAATTTATATTTTAAATTATAATCTAATTTTGGCGTAATTAGATTTCAATAAAAATGTGCTCTTACATTATCTAATTTTTGTATACTCATTGTAGCACAAAATTTTTCTTTTGTAAACACTTGTTCGTAATATTTTTACATTTCATTTATAACTCTTGCTAAATACTTCATTGCGTTTTTGCTTTCTTCTAAAGTATTCCCAGTAGCACCAACTTCTATTATGCAACATGCTTTTGACTCAAATTGATTAAAAGTAGATTTCCTTAAAATAATCGGTTTGAAAAGTCCTGGATATAATTCATTTGCTTTCTTCTGGGCCTTTATTGCAAACCTCAAATTCTCAATCCAATCTTTATGTCTTTTGTCTCCTAAATCTGTACCGATTACAAACATCATTTGTGAAACATATTCATCTCCTATTTTTACCTTTGGTGCATAAGATGAATCTGCAATTGCATCTCTATGTAAATCAATCGAAATATCTATATCTTTATTTTCTGAAAGAATTGGATCTATTGTTTCTAGCGAACGAGAATACGAACCATTATAAGCCGGATAATCATGGTATGTTTTATTGTGGATAACATTTATATCATACAATTTTAGTTGACTTTCAAGTTCATCTCCAACAGCAACAACTGAATGACTCAAATCAGTAGTTCTATAATTTCCACTAGGTGTATAACTATTTTCTTCAGTAGGTGTGTAACTTTCACAAGTATGTGTATGATAAATCAAAATTTTGCTTTTATTTATACTCAAATTATCGCAGTTTAACAAGTCATCATTTAATTCTTTTTCAGCAATATTATTTATTTGAACTCCCTGAAAAGTATATGTAACTTTTGGCTTTACATTATTATTAACCGCTTCTACTTTCACATTAGTACTTGCTTTCAAACTTTCTTTATCAACACTATTTTCTTCATTATTTGCAGAACTCGAATTTTCATTTTCATCTTCGTATTGATTTTCTGTTGTATTATTATTTTCATCTTTATTGTCATTCGAATTATCACTTTGTTTATTCGTATTGTTTCCATTATTTGCCACTTGTTTTGTACTTTTTTCATAATTATTTTTGTTATCTTCTTCAACATTTAAAAGTTCTTTTGAAAGAATAAATTTGCTTAAGTCTTCTTTGTCATTTTTGTAATCCTTGTTTTCCTTTAAACTATCATCCAAGCAATACAAATATAAATCAGTATTTACTTTCTTAGTATCATTTTTATTTTTTACCTTCTTGTTTTTTATCAAATTAATTCCAATGCAAATTAAAACAACGCCAATCACAATCAAAATAAAATATTTAATTAAATCTTTTAGCCTATACACCCTAATCATAAACTAAATATATTAAAAGCCAAGCAAATATATGAATATTTTTAGAATAATTTGTCCACAATATATAAAGGAAAAATGGAAGATATAGTAAGTAATAATATTGAAGAAAATTTAAAAAAAATAAATTCAAAATTAAACCTTTTGATAAATTCAGATATCATTTTGAGAAAATTTACAATTACAATAAATGACCATTTATATAATGCCTTTTTAATATATGTAGATGGGATGGCTGATAAAAACTCCCTTAGCGAATTTGTTTTAAAGCCTCTTACAATAAAAAAAATAAAATCATCAAATAACGATATTGCTAAAATTGTAAAAAATGTCCTTTTGCAAAATGATATAAAAGAAGAAAATAATTTTGAAAAAATATGTTCAGACATTGTCTCTGGAAACTGTGCAGTGTTTGTCGAAAGTATAAATTTTGCTTATGACATTGATGTAAAATCATTTTCATTACGAAGTATTTCGACTCCTAAAAATGAAACAACAATCAAAGGCTCACAAGAAGGTTTTGTAGAAAACATTAGAACAAATACCTCTATAATTAGAAGAAATATAAATTCAGAAAATTTAGTTATTGAAAATATTATAGTTGGAAAAGTAAAGAAAAATCAATGTGCTATATGTTATATGAAAAATATTGCAAATCCCGATTTAGTATCAGAAGCAAAATTCAGGCTAAACAATTTGTCAGTTGATTTTGTAAATTCTTCAGCAGAACTTGCGGAATTTATAAAAGATGATGATGAAACAACATTGCCGGAATTAATAAATACAGAAAGAGTTGACTTAACAATTTCTTGTTTGCTTCAAGGAAGAGTTGCAATCATTTATAATGGATCTCCAAATGTATTGATTGCGCCTGCCACTTATTTAGATTTTATATCATCACCTGAAGACATAAATATAAATCATGTATTTGCAAATTTATTGAAAACAATCCGCACCATATCAGTAATAATCACACTTTTATTACCTGGACTTTATATAGCAATAACAACATATCATTTTGAAATAATACCAATAGATTTGTTGTTCTCAATAGTTTCATCACGTACCAATGTGCCTTTCCAAGTAATAATAGAAATAATTTTGATGGAAATATCATTTGAAATCATACGAGAGGCATGTTTAAGAGTACCATCTCCATTAGGCTCCACTATAGGAATTGTGGGTGCATTAGTATTAGGAGATGCAGCAGTAAAAGCAAATATTGTGTCCCCTATTTTAATAATTATAATCGCAATAACTGGAATCACATCATTTGCAATACCAAATTATGAGCTTAGTTTTCACTTGAGAGTAGACAGATTTTTATATACAGCAGTTGGATATTTTTGTGGGTTCATTGGAATAGCAGTTATCCTATTTATGTATATAGCAAAACTTTCATCTCTAAAATCATTTGGCGTACCATATCTAGCACCATATGTTCCATTCAACACAAATCATGACAGAGGATTATTTAGCAAACCACCATGGAAAAGAGAATATTTAAATAGTTATTTCAAAACAAAAATTAGACAAGTACAAGATAAAAAATCAATGAGATGGAAGTAAAAAGAAAGGAAAAAATGAGTAAATCAAATTTAAAATCTATAGAAGCAATTTTCATAATTTGTATAATGGAAATTACTCATATTTTATTAGACTTTCCTAACAAAATAATAAATGAATGCTCATCATCTGCTGTATTAAATATAATATATATTTCTATTTTAACATTAATATTTTTTCTTGTTGTTTATGAATTATTAAAGCCATTTAAAAATGGAAATATTTTAGATGTTGCTCAATATGTTGGTGGAGATTTTCTTAAATTATTAGTATCTTTAACTTATATTTTTTATATGGTAATCGTTTCAGCATTTGCAATAAGAAATTTCTCTTCAAAGCTAAAACTCATATATTTTCCAAATGCAAGTTCTTGGTCAATAATTGGAATATTTATTTTAGCAAGTTTGCTATCATCAAACATATCTAAAAACAATATTGTAAAAGTAAATGCAATGCTAATACCATTAATATTTTCAGTACTTATTTTAATTTTCATATTGTCAATAAAAAATATTATGCCTGAAAGAATATATCCAATTCTTGGTAATGGATTTTGTAGTACTTTCTTAAATGGCTCTTTAAATATATATGTAATGAGTGGAATGCGGATATTTGCTTTTCATAAAATCAAGTTTAGAAAATGTAAATGATTATAAAAAAGTGATAATAGCTTCTATTCTAATTTCATCTGCTTTTGTTATTATGGATACTTTTTGTATACTAACACTTTTCCCATGTTTACGAAATGGTCAAAATCTTCTTTCATTATATTTGAGTACAAAACTTATTAGAATAAATGCTTATATGCCAAGAATTGATTCAATTTTTATTTTCATTTGGATTTTTAATTTTATGCTTTATCTTTCTGTTATTATGTATTATGTTAGAAACATTGTTTCTCAAAATTTTACTTTTAAAGATTCAAATAATATTAACACAATTACTGCTATTCTTATTTTTGTAATTGCCCTCATTCCTAAAAATGCTTTTGAAATTACTTTTTTTGAGAACAACATTTTCAAGGTTTTGAGTCTACTAATAATTTTCGGGCTAAGCATTGCAATTCTACTAATAGGTTTTTTAAAAAAATTATATAATAATAGTTAATAATTCTTTTTTCAAAATTCTTAGGTTTTCTCGAAGAAAGTTTAATATATTATTTTTTCTGCCCTTACCGGATTATGCTTTTTTGATGTCACTCAATTCACTTTTTAAAAAAGTGAATTTCGGACTACTGATCTGAAAGTATAATCAATCGCCCTCCACTTCGTTCCGGTTGCTCGCTGCGCGGGCTTAGAAAAAATAATATATTAAACTTTTATAATAAATCATAATATAAATTTTATCAAAAAGAATTATTAACTATTTATTTTGAAGGTGTTAAAATGAAAAATAAATTTTTTTTAGTAATGTTGATAATGTGCATAATTGCATTTTTTATAACTAATCTGTCGAGCTTGAATGCACTCGATAGTTCTTCATATGTAATAGCAATTGGATTTGACAACCCTGAAAGTGATAATGCAAAAGTAAAATTAACATTTCAATTAGCTTCTCCATATAATTCAGGTGGAAGTGAAGATAAATCTTCAAAAAATATCCAAACAAAAGAAATTTCCGTTGAGGCTGGCACTTTAAATGAAGGCATAAACGAAGTGAATAATTATCTAAATAACAAAGTAAATTTGTCATATATGAAGGCGGCTATTTTTTCAAAGGATTTTTTAAGTAATGATATTACAAACTATGTATCTGATTTGATAAACAATGTTGAGATTAGACCATATGCTTCTATAATAATTTCAAATTGTAAGGCAACTTATTTTTTAAAAAATTCAAAGCCAATTCTTCAAGACATACCTTCTAAATACTATAATTTAGAATTGTCCTCTGAAAAAAATACTTCCCAAATAAAGAATACCACATTACATGATTTTTATAGTTCTTATTATGATAACACCAAAGATCAAATCGCTATTCTTAGTGACATTACTTCTGATTTAGAGCAGAGCAACGATAATAATAGTTCAAATTTGTCTAATAATCAAACAGATAATTCAAAAGGCACTGATAATTCTAGTAATAGCTCTGGTAGTAATAAAAATAATTCTAATCACATAAAAAACTTGGGTCTTGCTGTCTTTAAAAAAGGAAATTTAGTTGGCTTTCTTGATAAAAATGAAACCATGTGCAATTTAATAATAACAAATCAATTTAATAATTCTACAATTACAATAAAGGATCCAATTAAGCATAACGAATACCTTTCTCTTTATGTTTCAAATGTTAAGTGTAAAAATTATTTAAAGATGGTAAATGATGCTCCTGTAATATTTTGTAATGTAAGTTTGGATTCCAGACTTTCTTCTGCAAATGTCGATCAAAATTATATGGCAAAAGAGAATTTAGAAAAAATAGAGCAAACCACTAATTTATATTTGAAACAAATGATTGAAAATTATTTATATAAGACTTCACTTTCATTAAGAGCTGATGTTAATTGCTTTGGAAAATATGCAGTAAAATGTTTTAATATAAACAATAAATGGAATTCATATGATTGGAAGGACCAATATACAAATTCCATTTTTAAAGTAAGTGTAAATACAAAATTAAAATCAAGTTATGTTATAGTAGGTACAAAATAAATTTATGAACGTTTCTTTAACATCAATAAAGTAATTAAAATTATAGGTACAATCGCAAGTAATGCATACTTTATTATATAAAGATTATCACCAGTTTTTGGTAATTTGCTATTAAGCAAACTATTGTTAACATTATTAGTTAATTGACTTTGATTTTTATTATCTTTACTAATATTATTAATGAGCACATTATTATCAGTTGTTTGATTTTTGCTTTTATTTGTCTCATTAATTTTATTAGTAAATTTTACACTGCCCTCACTATTATTTTTGATGTTTTCTATTTTATTAGTTTCAAGATTATTGGATCTATGTCAAGTTTTTGGACACAAAAGCGTGTAATTTTTACGCTGACATT
>CAYWAH010000028.1:0-15853 GCA_964456505.1 uncultured Clostridium sp.
TAAGGAGTAATGACAGGGTACACAACTTTTAGCAGTTAAATAGGAAGAGTTGAGAAGAAGACAAATATAAAAAACAAATAACAAAAGAAAAAGAAGAAAATATAAAAATTTCTTGAAAATATTGTGAAAAGGTTTGACCTTAATATATTATTGTGTTAGAATGAATTCAGTTGTTAGTAAATAACAATAAAAATAATTTTTGGAGGTTATTATTATGGATTTAAAAGGTTCAAAAACAGAACAAAATTTAATGAAGGCTTTTGCTGGTGAATCACAAGCAAGAAACAAATATACATATTTTGCAAGTAAAGCAAAGAAAGATGGTTATGAACAAATTGCTGCTATTTTTGAAGAAACAGCAGGAAATGAAAGAGAACATGCAAAAATGTGGTACAAATTATTAAATGGTGGAGAGGTTTCTGATACCATGACAAATTTACAAGATGCTGCAAATGGTGAAGCATATGAATGGCAAGAAATGTACCCTGAAATGGCTAAAACAGCAAAAGAAGAAGGATTTGATCAAATAGCATTCTTATTTGAAGAAGTTGCTAAAATTGAAAAAGAACATGAAGAAAGATATAAGAAATTGCTTCAAAATGTTAAGGATGGAATTGTATTCAGTCGTGATGGAGATAAAATTTGGAAATGCAGAAATTGCGGACATATAGTTATTGGAAAAGAAGCTCCTGGCGTTTGTCCAGTTTGCGGACATCCACAATCATATTTTGAAATTAAAGCAGAGAATTATTAATAGTTATTATGTGATTATTTCACATGATTGATATGGTATTGTATGTTATCGTATTATAGGAATTTTAATATGCAAATAAACTTGTTAAAATAATAATATAAAAAATTTGAAAATAAATAATTGAGAGGATTAATATGAAAAAAATATCTTTAGTCATTCCCATGTATTATGAAGAGGAAGTGGCAAAAACTTGTTACGAAAGAGTAAAGAAAGTATTAGATAATTTAAAAGACAAATATGAGAGCGAAATCATTTTTATAAATGATGGCTCAAAGGATAAAACATTACCTATACTTGAAGAAATCGCTAAAAAAGATAAGAATGTAAAAGTTATTTCATTTTCAAGAAATTTTGGACACCAAGCTGCAGTTACCGCTGGACTTAAATTTGTTACTGGAGATGCAATTGTAATAATGGATGCAGACTTACAAGATCCACCAGAACTTATTCCTGACATGCTAAAATATTGGGAAGATGGAAATGAAGTTATTTATGGAAAAAGAAAGTCAAGAGAGGGAGAATCACAATTCAAACTTTTAACAGCCAAAGCATTCTACTCAATGTTAAATAGCTTATCAGATGTCGAAATTCCTAAAAACACAGGAGACTTTAGATTAGTTGATAGAAAAGTTGTAGACGTAGTAAATAGTTTGCCTGAACACAACAAATTCTTAAGAGGATTATTTAGTTGGGTAGGATTTAAACAATACGCTTATGAATATGAAAGAAAAGAAAGAGTTGCAGGCAAAACAAAATATCCATTAAAGAAAATGTTAAAACTTGCTTCTGATGGAATAATTGGTTTTTCAATGAAGCCTATTAAAGCAATTGGCATTCTTGGTTGTATTTCAATTATTGTTTCAATTATTATAATGATAGTTGGAATTGTTTCATTTGCAAGTGGTAAACATTTCTTAACAAATGGATGGGCATCAATAATGTTTACAATGACTTTCTTAGCTGGCATTATTCTTTTATCATTAGCAATAATGGGAGAATATATCGCTAGAATTTATGATGAAGCAAAAGAAAGACCTCAATACATAATTGACAAAACTATAAATATTGATAAATAATTTTGACACGACATTAAAAATACATTATTTGCTCATATTAAATAAGATATTAATTATTCAAATGTAAATTTAAAATTTCTGATTTTTAAAATTTAATTTACTTTTATGTGTTGACAATAATCATAATCGATTATATAATAGCCATAATCTGGAAAAGACTATGGCTATTTTTGTGACTATAGGAGGTAAAAACGAACTTAATAAAATTAACAATTTCAGCTACTATTTTTCTTGTTTCTTTATTTGATTTCTATAATACTTTAAATATAGATTCATTCTCAAATACAAATATTTCAAATGATTTATTTATTTATCAAAACGAAAACTCTATTATCAATTCTATAACAAATTCCAATTTAAATAAAAAAACAAATATCGAACAAAATGAAATCAAAAATTATATAGATGGAATATGCAAAACAGAAAACTCTTCAAATAATAATTTAAATGAAGTTAATAAAAATAATAATTTAAATGAAGTTAATGATATAATTGACTCTAAAAACGCAAACAATAATAATTCATTAGAGCAATCAAAAGGAAAAGAAGATAAAAATAATTCTTCTAAAAACGAAAATAAAAAGACAGAGAAAAGTAAAAATAAAGAAGAAAACAAATTAATTCTTTTTGAAGTTTATCAGGATCCTAACAATGCAAGCAATAAAAATGTTATTGGATATGGATATGCAACAAAAATTAAATAACTAAAACCGGAGGTTACTTTGAATCACAAAGACTATAATTTTTATAACAATAATGATGATGAAAATAATGTTTTTAATGAAATTTTAAATAGTTTGAATATAGGAAAAGAAAAGTATAATGATGCAAAGATAAGTAAGAGTAAATCATTTGATGCAAAGAAAGAGTATGAAATAATAATGAATTGTGATGATTCAAAATATATAATTTACTATAAAAAATGAAGTTAATGTAATTAAAATAGAAAATTTTAATTAGAATAATTAAGATAAAAGAAATATTTTGAAAAGTGAATTTTGTGTGAAATTGGTTGAATTCTCATTGACAAAAAAATTTTTATAAACCATAATATATCGTACTGCCTTTAAAGAGATAAATATTTTCATTTTCAAAAAATGAAAATACAAAAGTATAATACGCGGTATATTTATATAAAGTTGGATTTTATATAAAGCCAAATTTATATAAAGGTAAATTTATATAAATACAATTCTAAATAGAATAAAAAATTTTAGAATTAAAAAATTTATAGAAAGGAAAACAGATGCTAAAATTATTAAAAAATTTAAAGTCAGTTTGGATTGAAGTTTTGCTTATTATAATTATGCTTTGCGTTCAAGCAGTATGTGATTTGAAACTTCCAAGCTATACTTCAAATATTGTTAATGTTGGAATTCAGCAAAGCGGAATAGAGTATGCGTGCCCAAATGTAATTCGAAAATCACAATTGAATAGCATATCATATTTTACAAGTGATGAAGACTACAATAATATTTTAAGTAACTATAGTTTAATGGAAAAAAGCGATGACAATATTTCAAAATATCCAATACTACAAAATGAAGATTTATATGAATTAAAAGATTTATCAAAAGATGAAAAAGAAAATTTGAGTGAACAAATGGCAAAGCCACTTATGATTTTGAACATGTTACAAAATGAAGAATACTCTGCAAAAATTAAAGAGCAGTTACTTAATAGTATAAAAGAAAATCAGGAAAATGCTCAAAAAGAAATGGAAGAGAAAATAAAATCCTCTAATGGTGGATTGCAATCAATTGCAAATGAAAATATTTCAAATCAAAATGGATTACAAGCCACAACAAATGAAGATATGTTAAATCAGAATGCTATGCCACAATCTAGCATTGATGCACTAGAGAATATGTCTGCAAGAGATATTATATTCTCAATGCCAAAAGACCAAGTAAAAACAATGGTTGACAAAATGACAGAAGAAATCGAAAAGATGTCATCATCAATTATTGAGCAAGGTGGAATTAGTTTCGTTAAAGCAGAATACGAAGCAATCGGAGTTGATATTGATAAAATATCAAACAAATACATATTAAATATTGGCTTACAAATGCTAGGAATTTCTTTAATCAGTATGATTTCCGCAATTCTAGTAATGTATTTTTCTGCAAAAGTTGGAGCAAACTTTGGAAAAGAAACAAGAGAGAAAGTATTCAAAAAAGTACTATCATTTTCAAACGAAGAATTTAATAAATTTTCAACCGCTTCTTTAATTACAAGGAGTACAAATGATATACAACAAATTCAAATGCTACTTGCTATGTTATTTAGAACACTAATATATGCTCCAATAATGGCAATTGGTGGAATAATAATGATCAGACAAGAAACGACAAATTTCTCAATGACTTGGATAATCATTCTTGCCGTTGTTGTAATTATAGTTGCAATTGGCTCACTATTTATTACAACAATGCCAAAATTCAAATTGATGCAAACATTAACAGATAAATTAAATTCTGTTTCAAGAGAAATACTTACTGGAATACCAGTAATAAGAGCATTTAATACTCAAGCAAAAGAAGAGAAAAGATTTGATGAAGCAAATACAAAATTAATGAAAAACAGTGTATTTGTAAACAATGTAATGAGTTTAATGATGCCAATGATGAGCTTTGTTATGCAATCAGTTATGCTTCTAATTATTTGGGTTGGAGGTCATAATGTTGATAGCGGAGTAATGCAAGTAGGAGATATGATGGCATTCATGCAATATGCAATGCAAATCATAATGAGCTTCTTGTTCATTTCAGTACTATCAATAATGCTTCCAAGAGCGTCAATTTCTGCCAATAGAATTAATGAAATAATCGACACTGATGAAAAAATCAAAGACTTACCAGAAACTGAAAGAAAGCATTTTGAAAATGACAAGAAAGGCCTAGTAGAATTTAAGAATGTTTCATTCCAATATCCTGACGGAGAATCTGAAGTAATATCAGATATCAATTTCACAGCCAAGCCAGGAGAAACAACAGCAATAATTGGAGGAACCGGAAGTGGAAAATCTACAATAGTAAATTTAATTCCAAGATTTTATGATGTTACATCAGGTGAAATTGATGTTGATGGCGCAAACATAAAAAAAGTATCACAAAAAGACTTACATAAAAAGATTGGATTTGTTCCACAAAAAGGGCTACTATTTTCAGGTACTATTGAATCAAATATAAAATTCGGAAGTAATGTTACAGATGAGCAAATGAAAAAAGTTGCAAAGATTTCTCAATCAAAAGAATTCATCGATACTAAGCCAGACAAATATAATTCTGAAATTGCTCAAGGTGGTAATAATGTTTCAGGAGGACAAAAGCAAAGATTATCAATAGCAAGAGCACTTGCAATTGATCCAGAAATACTTGTATTTGATGATAGCTTTTCTGCTCTTGATATGAAAACAGATAGAACATTAAGAGATGAATTAAAGAAAAATTACAAAGACAAAACAATAATTATCGTTGCACAAAGAATTGGCACAATAATGGATGCTGATCAAATAGTTGTACTTGATGATGGAAAAGTTGTTGGAATAGGCAAACATGATGAACTTTTGAAAAATTGTAAAGTTTATAAAGATATTGCTCTTTCACAATTGTCAGAAGAAGAATTGACAAGAAAGGAGGAGAAATAATATGCCAGGGAGAAGAAATTTTAATAACGAAAAGCCAAAAGATTTAAAAGGCACTACTAAAAAATTAGTAAAAGAATATATGATGCCATATAAATTTCAATTACTATTTATGACTATATTTGCAATTGCTGGTACTATATTCAATATAGTAGGACCAAAAATTTTAGGTAATGCAACTACAGAAATTTTCAATGGTATTACAAGTAAAATTTCAGGTGGAAGCGGAATAAACTTTGAAAAGATAGCACATATTTTAATTACGCTTTTAGTACTTTATGTAGTAAGTGGTATATTCTCATCTTTTCAAGGATTTTTAATGACACACGTTGCTCAAAAAATTTCTTATAAAATGAGAAATGATATTGCAAAGAAAATTAATAAACTTCCAATGAAATATTTCGATAAGAAAACAAATGGTGAAATACTTTCAATTGTTACAAATGATGTTGATACATTACAACAAAATATGAACCAAAGTATTGATTTATTGATAACATCAGTTTGCACAATTATTGGTATTATTGTAATGATGTTCTCAATAAGTGTTTCAATGACATTGATTTCACTAATTATTTTCCCAATCACAGTTGGATTTATTGCCTTTATTGCGAAGAAATCTCAAAAATACTTTAAGCAACAACAAGATTACTTAGGCCATGTAAATGGTCAAGTAGAGGAAGTATATAGTGGACATAATATTGTAAAAGCATTTAATTATGAAGAAAATGCAATAGATAAATTTCAAGATGCAAACAAAACATTATATGATTCAAGTTGGAAATCACAATTTCTATCAGGTTTAATGATGCCAATAATGGGCTTTATGAGTAACATTTCGTATGTACTAATTTCAATATTAGGTGGTTACTATTGCTTACAAGGTAAGATTACAGTAGGAAATATTCAATCATTTATTCAATACTCAAAGCAATTAAACCAACCTATACAAGAAATAGCACAAATAGTTACAAGCCTTCAATCTATGGCAGCAGCAGCTGAAAGAGTATTTGAATTCTTGGATGAAGAAGAAGAGCCAGTAATCAATACAAATAATAAAGCCGATGATCTAAAAGGCAATATAAAATTTGACCACGTAAAATTTGGATATGATGAGAACAAAATCATAATCCACGATTTCAATGCAGATGTTAAAGAGGGTCAAAAGATTGCTATTGTTGGACCAACAGGTGCTGGAAAAACCACAATTGTAAAATTGCTAATGAGATTTTACGATATCAATAGTGGTAAAATTATAATTGATGGACACGATATTAATGAATATCCAAAAGAGGAAACAAGAAAATTATTTGGAATGGTATTACAAGATACGTGGCTATTCAATGGTACAATTATGGAAAACATAAAATATGGTAATGAGGACAAAAAAGATAGTGATGCAATAGAAGCGGCAAAATCTGCACATGTTCATCATTTTATAAAAACATTACCTAATGGATATGATATGGTTGTAAATGAAGATTCAACCAATATTTCACAAGGTCAGAAACAATTACTAACAATTGCTCGTGTAATATTAGATAATCCAAAGATCTTAATACTTGATGAAGCAACATCAAATATTGATACAATGACAGAAGTTCAAATACAAAAAGCAATGGATAATTTAATGAAAGGCAGAACAAGTTTCATTATTGCGCATAGATTATCAACAATAAAAAATGCAGACTTAATTCTAGTAATGAAACATGGAGACATAGTCGAACAAGGCACACATGAAAGCTTACTTGCAAAAAATGGAGAATATGCAAAACTATATAATTCACAATTTGAAGATTGCCAATAAAATTACTACTTATATTAATTGTATATTGATTATTTTGTTAATATCATGCTAATTATTATAAAAGGAATGAATATGGAAATATATTCATTCCTTTTATTTAAAGTACTATATTAGGATTGCACAATTTACAAGTTCTTTAAACTAAAAAATAGTTCACAAAAAAGTTACAAAAGTTAACATAAAAATTGGTAAAAAAAGGTTGAAAAAACAATATAAAAGTGTTATAATAAATGAAGTCATGGGATTAACTCCCATTTTATAATATATTTCATAGTGTATTACTTTGAAAGGAGGTAAGAGAGTTACAGTACTGTAGTTTGAGGTGCTTTAACAACACATCTCAAAATTAGTTTGGAGGCTATTATGTTCAAAACGTTTACTGGTTTAAAGACGTCCTTCGTGAAACTCTACGAGAGTTTCGAACAAACCAAAACCAGGGGGGTATTAGCTAAAATATGTTCACGGAGATTTTTTCAAGGCGGAATTGTAATGCTAATACTAGTACTCGGTTTTTTGTATTCTTATAATTCTAGTACTTCAGAGAAGAAGTCATCTAAGGATACAACAGAAGTTAAGGAAGAAGCACACATTAGTGCTGCTAACACAGTACCAACTGGTGCTTCATCTCAAACTTCATCCTCCTTGGTTGTTTCTTCTGGAGTTATTGCTGAATTGGCAGAAATGCAAAAGAATGCAAACAACGAGGCGCTTATTCAGAAAAATTTGAATGAGTATAAAGAACAACAAGCTAGGCAGCAAAAAGCGGTGGAAGTAGAGGAAGAGAGAAAAAAAGCTGCCGAGGCAGAACAAGCGGCCTTGAAAAAACGGCTTGATGATGAAGGTTCTGAAGGAGGAAATTATTCTTCTGTAATGTCTCTTGATGAGGCAAAACAAAATGAACAATTTCAAGTAGTAGTTGCTATTGTACGGCAAGAAGGAGGCCCTTCATATGAAGGCGCATATGCCGTAATTAGTTCTGCATATAACAGATGCAGATCTAAAAAATGGCAACGATTTGGAAAAAGCATTTACAAACAACTTACTGCAGGGGGTCAGTTTAGCTGGGGTATTTCTAAATATCATGACAATTGCAAAAAATATTTAGATATGTCAAATGTAAATGCACAAGTTATCCAAGCTTGCTATGATGTTATGTATGGTGGAAAGCAACCAATGCATAATTTCTGTAGTTTTCGCTCAACAAGCGAAACTAAAAGACAAGGGCAAGAAATCTTGGGCAACACGTACTTTGATCCTTTGGAACAATAAAAAAGGTAACTCGTAAACCAAAGTTTAAGGGAGGCAATAATTTGCCTCCCACTTTTATTTATAAACAAAATCGTTACAATAAATTATAGAAATTCTTTATTTTACAAAAACTAATAAGATATAATTTAAAAAATTAAAACAATAAAATATTTATAAAAATCATCTTTTTTTACAATATATCTCTTGACAAAGGCTTTAAGACAATGTATAATAAACAAGTGACTAAAAACGATAAATTTTATAAATATTTTATTTTATAAAAATATCATATAGATATGAAACTCGATATAAAACTTAAGGAGGGATAAAAAATGGCACAACCAAAAAGAAGATGGTCAAAACAAAGAACACATACAAGAAGATCTACATGGAAATTAGATGAAAAGAATCTTGTTGAGTGCCCTCATTGCCATAAACTTATGATGCAACATAGAGTTTGCCCAAGTTGTGGTTATTATGATGGAACAGAAGTTATAGCTAAAAAAGAAGCTACAAAATAATTTAAACAATTTTAATTTTATAGAAAGAGGTGAAGCAAAATGAAGGAAGGAATACACCCAGAATATCATGAAGCTACTATTACTTGTGCTTGTGGAAATGTTATGAAAACAAATTCTACAAAGGAAAACATGAGTGTTGATATTTGCTCAAAGTGCCATCCATTCTGGACAGGTAATTTAAGACAAGAAACAAAAGGCGGAAAAGCTGCTAGATTTAAGGAAAAATACGGAATTAAATAGTTTTTTATAAAAGATATGTGGCATTTTTTGTTACATATCTTTTTAAGTATTAAAATTAGGAGAACAATAATGCAAGTAGATACAAGAGAAATATCAAATAAAATAAAGGAATTCAATTCAGGTAAGGATAAAAAATATTTTATCCTTACTATGGGCTGCCAACTAAATGAAAATGATTCTCAAAAAATAGCAGGAATGTTGAAAGAAGCAGGATACACAAATACTCTAAATGAAAACGAAGCAGATATTATTGTATTCAATACTTGCTGTGTTAGAGAAAATGCCGAGGACAGACTTTTGGGCAAACTTGGAGAAGTCAAGAAAATAAAAGAAGAAAGAGGCACAATTATTGCAATTGGTGGATGTATGATGCAAGAAAAAAATATGGTTGACAAAATAAAAACAAGTTATCCATTTGTTGACATTATTTTTGGTACACATACTTTAAACAAATTCCTTGAAGATTTATATTTATCTCTAAAAGAAAACAAGAAAATCGAGGACATACTTGATGTTGATGGAGATATATTTGAGGGAATTCCAATTGAAAGAGATGATAACATAAAGGCTTCTTGCTTAATAATGAATGGTTGCAATAATTTTTGTACATATTGCATAGTTCCTTATGTACGTGGAAGAGAAAGAAGTAGAAACCCACAAGACATAATTGATGAAATTCAATGCTTGGCAGACAAAGGATATAAAGAGGTCACTTTGCTTGGACAAAATGTAAATTCATATTTGGTGTCCGAAAGAAAAGAAAATGCTAATTTGGTATATGATGTAAAAGTTTTTGGAGAAGAGGTAAAGGTCAATTCATTTGCTACACTCTTAAGGGCTGTAAACAAAATAAATGGAATTGAAAAAATTAGATTTATTTCGCCACATCCAAAAGATTTTACTGATGATGTAATTGAAGCAATCAGAGATTGTAAAAAGGTTTCTAAATTAATTCATTTGCCATTACAATCAGGTTCAACGAATGTGCTAAAAATAATGAATAGAAAATACACCAAAGAACAATACTTGAATTTAGTTGAAAAAATAAGAAGAGAAATTCCTAATGTAACTTTTTCAACAGATATTATCGTAGGCTTCCCAGGAGAAACTGAAGAAGACTTTGAGGATACTCTTGATGTAGTTAGAAAAGTTAACTATGAGCAAATCTTTATGTTTATATATTCTAGAAGAGTTGGCACACCTGCTGATAAAATGGAGAATCAAGTAGATGAAGATGTTAAACATAAGAGATTTGATAGATTAAAGAAATTATATGAAGATCAAGTTAGCAAAAAAAACGAAGAATATATTGGGACAATACAAAGAATATTAGTTGAAGGAAAAAGTAAAACAAATAATGAAATTTTAACTGGAAGAACGGACTCAAATAAAGTAGTCAATTTTAAAGGAAATGAGGACTTGATTGGAAAAGTAATAAATGTTAAAATTATTTCGAATCATTTATGGTATTTGGAAGGAATTTGTGATACAATCTAAACGTAATTTTATATTACTATTACAAATTAAAATTTACTATACTATTTTACACAAAATTTTGGGGGCATAAATGTTAGAAAAAGAAAAAGAAGAAGCAATAAACAAAGCAAAAGAAAGATATGAAAATATAAATAAATATTCACCTATGATGCAGAATTACATTGCAACAAAGTATAAATATGTAGATTGTATATTATGCTATAGATTAGGTGACTTTTTCGAAATGTTTTTTGAAGATGCAATTATTTGCTCAAGAGAACTTGAATTAACACTTACAGGAAAAGATTGTGGTGTTGAAGAAAGAGCCCCAATGTGTGGAATACCACATCATGCTGTAGATTCATACATTTCTAAATTGATTGAAAAGAATTACAAAGTTGCAATTTGCGAACAACTAGAAGATCCTAAAAAAGCAAAAGGAATAGTAAAAAGAGATGTAATAAAGGTTGTTACACCAGGAACATCTATGGTTGGAAACTTTGTAGAAGAAAAAAGAAATAATTATATTATGTCGATCTACAAAGAATCATTATATTTTGGAATTGCAGTAGCAGATATTTCTACAGCAGATTTTTATGTAACAGAAATCAAACAAGAAAATAATTTCGCAAAGCTTTTAAATGAAATATCAAGATATAATCCATCTGAGATAATAGTAAATAAAATGATGAATGCATGCAAAGATGAGATGCAAACAATTAAATCTAAATTTAATGCATATATCACAATTGAAAGTGATAAAGAAACAGAAAATGATGAAACCGACAATTCCGATATTGATGCAGATAATATAAATAAAGATGCATATATGATAGTGAATAACGAACCCAAAAAATCATGGAAGACATCTGATGGAATAAATTTTTCAAATGATTTACACAATATAAAAGAAACACTTGAAATATATGATAGTGAAAATCATAAAGTAGACATTGAAAAGAAGTCATTTGCTATATGTGCAATAAATGGATTAATGAATTATATAAAAGATACTCAAAAGCAAATACCTGAGAACATAAAAAAAGTTATTTACTATGAGCCATCTAAATATATGTCATTAGATTTAAATGCTAGAAGAAACCTAGAAATTACTGAAAAAATGAGAGACAAGTCTAAAAAAGGAACACTACTTTGGGTACTTGATAATACATGTACTTCAATGGGAGGAAGACTTTTAAGAAGATGGATTAGTGATCCATTGTTAGACACAAATGATATAAATGATAGACTTGATGCAGTTGAAGAAATAAAAAATAAGACCATTTTAAGAGATGATATAATTAATTCTTTAAAAAATGTATATGATATTGAAAGAATAACTGGAAAAATTTCTTATGGTACAGCAAATGCAAGAGATTTGATTTCACTTAAAAATTCGATATCACAATTACCTGATTTAAAAGAAACATTAAAAAATGTTGAATCAAAACTTTTAAGAGAACTTTATGAATCATTAGACACATTAGATGATTTATACCAATTAATTAATAACTCTATAGTTGATGATCCACCTATTACAGTAAAAGAAGGAGGAATAATCAAGGAAGGATACAATTCTACAATAGATAGATTAGTCGAAATAAGCAAAAATGGAAAAGCATATTTATCAAATGTAGAAGCGGAAGAAAGAGAAAGAACAGGAATCAAAAATCTAAAAATTGGTTACAATAAGATATTTGGATACTATATTGAAGTATCTAAATCATTTACTAAAATGGTTCCAAAGGACAGATACATTACAAAGCAAACACTTACAACTGGTGAAAGATACATTACAGAAGAATTAAAAGAAAAAGAAAATGAAATACTTGGAGCAAATGAAAAAGTAGTTAATCTTGAATATGATGAATTTGTTAATATCAGAAATCAAATTGAACAAAATTCAAAGAGATTACAAATATCTTCAAGTGTTGTTGCAAAAATTGATGTACTTTGTAGTCTAGCAATTACTGCAAATGATATGAATTACTGCAAGCCTGTTGTAGATGAATCAAATGTAATAGATATTCAAAATGGAAGACATCCAGTAGTAGAAAAAATACTTGATTCAGGTAGTTTTATTCCTAATGATGCATATTTGGATACAGAAAACAATAGATTAAATATAATTACAGGTCCTAATATGGCAGGTAAATCAACATATATGAGACAAGTTGCATTGATTACTTTAATGGCTCAAATAGGAAGTTTTGTTCCAGCAGAAAGTGCACACATTGGAGTATGTGATAAAATATTTACAAGAGTTGGAGCATCAGATGATTTGGCTATGCGGAGAAAGTACGTTTATGATTGAAATGATGGAAGTGGCTGACATACTTAAAAATGCTACTAAAAGTAGTCTAGTAATACTTGATGAAATTGGAAGAGGAACTTCTACTTATGATGGACTTTCGATAGCGTGGGCAGTCGCCGAGCAGATATCTAAAATAGGTTCAAGAACACTATTTGCAACACATTATCATGAACTTACTGATTTGGAAAACACATTAGAAGGTGCTAAAAATTATCATGTTGCTGTTCAAGAACGTGGAGAAGATATAATATTTTTAAGAAAGATAGAAGCGGGTGGAACAGATGAAAGTTATGGCGTTCATGTTGCAAGACTTGCAGGCGTTCCAGATAATGTAACTAAAAGAGCAAATACTATTTTAAAAAGCATCGAAAGAAGAAATGTCCTTACAAACAAGAAACTTACTGAAAGTGAAAAGCAAGAAGCGCAAGGTCAAATAAGCATGTATAATTACAAATTAGCAGAAATATCACAAGAATTAGATAAGGTTGATATAAATAATATTACACCAATGGATGCTTTTGAAATATTAAAAAAGTTAAAAAGTGAATTATAACAATAAAACATATACTAATAAAATATACAATCAATATTAGGCAAATAAAAAATAAAGGAGAACACAAATGAAGGTTTATTATAAAGGCAAAGAAGTAGGATTGCCAAAGAGAGTCAAAAAGATGATTGATATGTTTGGAGATAGCATTAGAATATCTCCCAAACATGTAATTGCTTGCAAATGCAATAATGAAGTAAAATCACTTGACTACAAATTTAAAGAGGGAGATACAATAGACTTAATTGATTTAACAGATAAAGATGGAATGAAAGTGTATATTAGAGGTGCTTTATTTATAGTATGCAAGGCATTTTCAGAACTTTATCCAAAAGAAAAATTAATAATTAATTTTCAATTGAAAAATGCTATGTTTTGTCAAACATTAAGTGGCAAAAAAGTAACAGAAGAAATGATGAAGAAAGTTAATTCAAGAGTTCATGAAATAGTTAAGTTAGACTTACCAATCGAAAAAGTGGTTATGAGTAAAAAAGAAGCAAAAGAATTTTTTGATAAACAACTTGAAAAAGATAATTTGGATTGGAGAGGAATTCTTCAAGAGCAAAATCCAGACAAAAAAGAAGTCTCTCTATATTATTGTGAAGACTATTACAATTACTTTTTTGGCGTAATGCCTATCAGCACAGGATACATTGATTTAATAGATTGTGAAACATACAAAAATGGTTTCATAATTAGATATCCAAACATTGAAAATCCTTCAAAAATTGGAGAATTTGTTGAGAGTGAAAAATTCTTACAAACATTACAAGAATATGATAGAACTTATGATGCTTTAGGAATAAACACAATCGTTGAACTTAATGAAAAAATAAAAGAGGGCAAAGAAAAAGAAGTTATAATGGCTTCAGAAGCTTTGCAAGAAAAGAAAATTGCAGAGATTGCAGATCAAATTGCTCAAAAGAAAGGCATAAAATTGATATTGATTGCAGGCCCTTCATCATCTAGTAAAACAACATTTGCCAAAAGACTATCAACACAATTAAAAGTTAATGGAATTAAACCTGTTGTAATTGGCACAGATGATTATTTTGTAGAAAGAGAACAAACACCACGTGACAAAAACGGAGACTATAATTTTGAAACAATTGATGCACTTGATTTAGATTTATTCAATAATGATTTGGAAAAATTAATCAAAGGTGAAACTGCTGAAATACCTACATTTGATTTCAAAGTTGGAACAAAAAGATATGGACTAGGAAAATACTTAAAACTTGAAGATGATGAAGTACTTATGATTGAAGGTATTCATTGCTTAAATGATAAGTTAACTTCAAAAATTCCTAGCAAAAACAAATTCAAGATTTACATCAGTGATTTAACTGTATTGAATTTGGATAATTACAATAGAATTTCAACAACAGATACTAGATTAGTAAGAAGAATTGTTAGAGATTACAACTTTAGAGGCTATTCAGCACTTGATACTTTACAAAGATGGCAATCAGTAAACGATGGAGAGAACGAAAATATTTTCCCATACCAATAGCAAGCTGATGTAATGTTTAATAGTTCATTGGTATATGAATTTTCTGTATTAAGAAAATATGCTATTCCACTATTAAAGAAAATAGATCAAAGCCAAGAAGAATATTCAGAGGCTAAAAGAATTTTTACATTTTTGGAATATTTTACACCAATTGAAGATGAATCATTAGTTCCAACAAATTCGCTATTAAGAGAGTTTATTGGTGGTAGTATATTTGATTACTAGGGTAGACAATTATAGATAAAAACATTTCTTGATAATATTATTGATAAAAATATTTTTTAATTATAAATATTTAAATCTATTTAAGCAAAGATGCTTTTATAAATTTATGACAAAAAATATAATGCTATAATTTGAAAGGATTGAATTTAAGTAGTGAAGAATTTTACAAAAAATGATGAATCATTTATATGTGAAAATTGTAAAAGAAAAGTAGAAAAATTGAATTATACTTCGAGAGACCATTGCCCATATTGCTTATATTCCAAGCATGTTGACATTATGCCTGGAGATAGAAAGGAAACTTGCCATGGTCTTTTGGAGCCAATTCAAGTAATACCTGATGCAAAAAAAGGATACATAATTGTGTATAAATGCAAGAAGTGTGGCAAGTTACATAGAAATAAATGTGCCGAGGACGACAACAAGGAGTTACTTATCAGGCTAACGGTAAATGGAGGCTTGGTTTAAGTAATAATTGCGTTT